>CALDHI010000156.1 GCA_937941545.1 uncultured Alphaproteobacteria bacterium | reverse complement strand
CTTAAGTAATCACGCCCTTGTGCATCTTTTTGAAGCTTCGCTAAGACATTTTCAATAGTTAAGTTCTTTCCAGTAATTGGCGTTTTATACCCCACCAATCCATAGATTTTCGAGGCTGGTGGCCAAATGTTAATGACCTGTGATTTAAAACTATATAACATCAGGAGTATAGCAATGGCAACCAACAGGCTCATCGCGTATCCCGTAGATTTTGCCAATAATCCAACAGGTGATTTTAAGGGCTTAAATTTAAATTCATCTTTTCCTGCGTCTGGCTTTACGCCATTTGGGATATCATCATTCAAAGACGCGCTCACGTTTTTGGACGCGCGTTGGATGGACTCATCATCAGCAGAAGACAATGCTGCTTCAATAGGGCTTATCCCTGTTTTCTCAACAGGCTTATCCACAATCTTGTCCACAACTTCTACTACGGTCTTACTTTTCTTTTTCGGCTTAGGGGGTTTTGGTTTTTCATCCTCGGGAGAGGAAAGCTCATCACTGCGTTGGTACCATTTATGCGCACATTTGGCGCATTTGACGTCTTTACCTTCTGCCCCCAACGCATTTGGACGTAGAGTATATCGAGCATCGCAGTTTGGGCAGACTAAAATCATATTATGGCTTCATAATCCTGAAAAACAAATTTGTCTTTTAGTTATAAACTTTGTAGGATTTTAGCGCAATAGAGCGAAGGAGTCTGCACCCATGAAAATATTATTTATATTTGCGCTATCAATATTCATAATTCCGCACCACGCTCACGCCCAATGTCAGGCAAGCGATAAAAGCTGTATGATGAATGAAATTCTGGCAACCTCCAGTTCCATTGATAACAGAGTATGGCGGGACAAGATATTAAGAGAACTCGCTAAATCGTACACGCATGAGGGGAAAGAAGCGCAAGCTATTGCCCTCATCGCTAAAATTGATAAGCCAGATACCAAAGCCATGGCGATACGGGGTATTGGCATGGCAGCCGCAGATAATAAATGGACAGACAAAGAACGCTATGAAGCGTTGTTTATCGCCCTAACAGAAGAAGCTGAAAAGATTAGTCACCCGCCCTCTCAAGGCATTGCTTACACTTATATCGCGATGGCACAAGCTTTTGCAAAAGATGATAAAGGTGCATTTGAGACCGCCGCCGCGATGAAAAATGAGGCGTTACGCAACAAGGCCTTTGGGGAAACTGCAGAAATACAAGCCGAGCGTGGGGATTATAAAAATGCCCTACAAAGCATTAAGCAAATTAACAATGTGGCGTTTAAAAACAAAGCTTACGGTTTGGTTTCTCATATTTTCACAAAGAACGGCGACCTACAAAATGCCTACGCCGCCGCGCAGAATATAACCAACCCCTATTCCAAATCCCAAGCGTTGCAAGATATTGTAAATTTTGGGAATAAAGAAGAAACAATCACTGACAAATAAGGGATAACCCATTAAAGATTAATCATGATTAAATTTGAACATGTGGGATTACGCTATGGCGTTGGGCCAGAGATTTTAACGGATGTTAACTTCACGCTAGAACCTGGGACATTCCATTTCCTTTCAGGCCCCAGTGGTGCGGGTAAAACCTCCTTATTGTCCCTACTCTATTTAGGGCGCAAGCCCACGCGTGGCCTGATGAAAATGTTTGGCGAAGATATCGGGCAACTTAATCGACATGAACTTAAATTAATGCGTCAGCGTATCGGCGTTGTATTCCAAGATTTCCGTCTTCTTAATCACATGTCCGCCTTTGATAACATCGCGCTTCCACTTCGTATTATGGGGCAAGAGGAAAAAGAAATTCGTGAAAATGTTGAAGAGCTTATGGAATGGGTTGGCTTGGGTGAGCATCAACATATGTTACCCAATACCTTATCGGGCGGGCAACAGCAACGCATTGCCGTGGCACGCGCCGTGATTACCCGTCCTAAATTATTACTCGCCGATGAACCCACAGGGAACTTAGATGATGAGATAGGCCTGCGCCTTATGAACCTGTTCGATCAACTCAACCGTATGGGCACGACTGTTGTTATTGCCTCGCATAACACAATGCTCATGGAAAAATTCGGTCAACACAGCAAGCTTATCCTTGATAAAGGCCAAGCACGTCTTGAAAAATCAGAGCCTAAATCAACGCTAAAACAACGTATTGGGGATATGTTCTAATGAAAATATTCTCTAAAAAAGATCGCCGTTTGGGCGTCGCACATGGCACACGTAAGTATGACCTTCCTTTGGAAAAAGGCAATGGCGGTAGCTTCCTCAAAATTCTTATGGGCCTGATGACAATATTGGCGATGTTTGCCTTTGTTGCTTCCTTCGCCCTTTCTGCCATGACAGAGCGCTGGTCTGCTGGGCTAGCCAATCAAGCCACCGTTGAAATCCCAGCAGAAAACGCGGCGGGTGTTTTACTCTCCCAAGAAGAAATAAACAAAACCGCGCAAGATATTTTAGTATTCCTACAACAAAATTCTGCTGTAGAAACCGTCACGATCATGTCTGAGGAAGAAATACAATCGCTTGTGTCTCCTTGGCTGGGCGAGGATATGGAGTTTAACGATCTGCCCCTACCTGGTATTTTGTCCGTTGGGTTTAAAGAGGGCGTGGCCGTTGATACGAAGAATTTAGAAAAACGCCTTAAAAATTTTGGTGAACCCATACGCCTTGATACCCATGCCACTTGGTTGGCAAATGTATTGAAATTCACGTCTGCGTTGAATATGGCAGCGATGTTGATTACGGGTTTAATCGGATTGGCCACCGTCATTGCCGCGGCGGGCGCGGTTCAATCAAGAATGTCGATGTATCGCGATGAGCTTGAACTTCTTCATCTAATGGGCGCAGCAGATCGCTATATCTCCAGACAGCTACAGCGCTATACCTTCATCAGTTGCTTTCAAGGGTCGGCCATGGGGGCATGTCTTGGTTTTATAATCTTATTTATCACCAGCCTGATTTTCAAAGAAAAGGAAATTGCCCTGCTTCCTAATTTCAATATGAGCCTCACAGAATTTCTTATCTTATGCGCACTCCCTGTTTTAATTGCTCTATTGGGCATGATAACCGCGCGTCAAACAGTCTTGCGTACCTTGGCAAAGATGCCGTAAACTCAGGTCATTCATGATATTTAGATTTTTA
The DNA here is from genome assembly GCA_937941545.1 of uncultured Alphaproteobacteria bacterium. Lineage (GTDB taxonomy): Bacteria > Pseudomonadota > Alphaproteobacteria > Micavibrionales > Micavibrionaceae. The sequence goes on along the minus strand of CALDHI010000156.1, from coordinate 10,085 downwards.
AACATATTCCTTATCCCCGTGATAACCCTCACCATTATTTGGGCAGTGGGTTGGCTGTGGTTCGCAAGCGTAATTTATTTCACCAGCGAAAAAACAGCCACAACAAAAACCGACGCCATTATCGTTTTGACAGGCGGTAGCGGGCGCATTAGCAAAGGGCTTGATTTATTAAATGCAAAAGTCGCGCCGAAGCTGTTTATCTCTGGTGTGAATGAGAATGTTGATAAAGACGATATTCTGGCGCAATGGGAAAATACAAAATCATCTGAGCCTTGTTGTATATCGCTCGGGTTTAAATCAACAGATACCATTAGCAACGCACAAGAAATTAAAGAATGGTCAGCGGCGCAAAATATAGATAGTTTTTATCTGGTGACGTCCGCCTATCATATGCCCCGCGCGAAACTAGAAATAAACCATGCATTATCAGGCAAAACAATTCTGCCCCACCCTGTTGTGTCTGAGACCGTTAAAAATAACCACTTACAATTCATCAGCTTAACATTTGGCGAATATAATAAATATTTGTTACGCCGCGTTAAGACGTTTGAAGGACATAAAAAATAATGATTTTACTGCGCTCAATTTTATTTAATATTTTCTTTTACGCCTACACAATTATTATTTGTGTTGGGTTTATTCCTGCCTTTTTATTCCCGCGCGGTGCCATTGTATTTGTCACGCATGTTTGGCTGGGCGGGGTAAAAATACTTGAGAAATATATCTTAGGGTTAACATTCGAGGTGCGCGGTATAGAGTATCTACCGAAAGACAATAAATATATTGTCGCGGCAAAGCATCAATCTGCCTATGAAACGTTAAAACTTCATCACTTATTTGGCGACCCAACAATCGTTCTCAAAAAAGAATTACTCAGTATTCCCCTCTTTGGTCACTTCTTAAAAAAGCTGGATGTTATCGCCATTGATCGTAGTAATAAAGAAGCGTCCATGAGTTCTATCGTTGAGGGCACGAGGCGTATGGGTGAAAATGGACGCCCTATCGTGATTTTTCCGCAAGGGACACGGGTTAGTGTCAATGACACAGCCAAAACAAAGCCCTATAAAGGCGGCATCGTAAAAATGTATCGCTCTAATGACTTACCTATCATCCCGCTTGCGCTAAATAGTGGGCTGTTTTGGGCGCGAAACAGCTTTATTAAAAAGCCAGGCAAAGTCATCTTTGAATTCTTACCCCCTATTGAAACAGGTCTTCCCGATAAAAAAGTTATGAAGGCCTTGGAAGACCGTATTGAAGAAAAAACTATTCAATTAATGCGCGAAGCAATGGAAGAATTTCCCTACCTTATTGCCCCCGAATACCCAGACCTTTTAACAGCGGATAAATAATGAAAACAATCAAATATATAATTGGCTTTGCCTTTATCTGCACCGTGCTTTATTTAGGCGCGTGGCTCTATCTTGGATACGAAACCCGTAAAGAAATAAAAACTTTTTATGAAGAAACAGCCAAGGCAGAGGAGCTTCAATTTTATGGGGATGCACCCGCGCTTTCTGGCTTCCCCGCAAAGCCTGTCTTAACCTATACCAAAGGTATAAAATATCGTGATCTTGATATTACGTTTGATAAGTTAGAGATATCCGCTATCCCTATCCCTACGCAAAAGATGAATTTTAAGTTTGATAATCTGTTTATCCGTAACGAGCTGAACCAGCAGAATCTAGAATTAAACGAACTATCTGGCACAATCATTATTCCAAAATCATTACCCCAAACAATGACGCAAGATGATTTGCGCGTTTGGCAAAAAGACGTTGGGCAGATTTATTTTAAAGAATTGAACATTGTTAAAAACTCAATGCTCGCCACCGCCAAAGGCCCTATTGGGTTAGACAGCAATCTACAACCAACAATGTTGTTCAAATCAAAAGTGACAGATTACGACAAGCTGATTACGTTCATGGCGAAAGAAACCAGTGAAATCACGCCTATGGCAGCAACCATCGCGCTAGCGGTTTTAAACGGTATGGCGCAAACGAATGAGGAAACAGGACAGAAGTTTGTAGAATTTGATATCCTCATCCAAAACCAAAAAATATCCGTTGGGCCTCTAAAGGCCATTCCGTTACCTAAAATTAACTGGGCACATAATCATCAGGGGACTTTGTTGGAGAATTAGGCTCATTTACCGCTTCATTAACATCCAAAATATTACAAATACGACGAAATGATTGCAACATCGAGATAGTAGACTCATCAAAATAGATACTGTCGGTAACCTTATTATCGGCCAATTCTAAAACTCTACTTTTCATTTCGGGGTAATAATCTCTCAGCGTTTTACGCCCTTGAAACCCTTGATTTTCAAAAACATTGAGAAATAGCCCAAACGATTTATCAGGATGAGTATCTAATACTTCCTCTGCATATAAAATCATTTTATCAGGTACACCTAAATCAGCTAATACTGGCAGCCAATTATTTGTCATACCTCCCTCTAATAAATACTCCTGCATTACAAATGCATTGTTAGCCACCGTTAAAAGCTTATCCATATGGATAACGTTTTCATTATAAAGCTTATTGTAAATGCGTAAAGCATCAGACGCAAAATGCGTCTTATATTCCCTGTTATCTGTATCTAAAAAATCTTCATAAAAAGACGTCGCAGTGTTTAATCTTTGTTCTACATTTATATCCATAAAAGAAATCTATCAAACAGTTTAAGTTATGTAAAGTTTTAATTATCATTCATCCAACGGCGTCAAATACTCCGCTTGGCCTGCGTCTACAATGGCGCTTCTGATGTCTCTCGTCTCTGTAAATTGTCGATAAAGATACTCCCCGTCTCCTTTACGGATAGCTTTTTGGAGAGCCGTTAAATCTTCCGTAAAGCGTTGTAACACCTCAAGCACAGCGGGTTTATTATTCAAAAACACATCGCGCCACAATGTAGGGTCAGAGGCCGCCAGTCGAGTAAAATCTCTAAAGCCCCCCGCAGAAAATTTAATTACTTCGGATTTAATATCATCTTCCAAATCTGTCGCCGTTCCCACCACGCTGTACGCGATTAGATGCGGTAGATGCGAGGTCAGTCCCAATACCAAGTCATGATGATCGGACTCCATGATTTCAACCATAGAGCCCATCGCCTCCCATAATTTGGTAACTTTCTCTAACGCTTGAAGCTCCGTATGGGGTAATGGCGTCACAATACACCAACGATTAATAAATAATTCCGCAAAGCCTGCATCTGGGCCAGTGTTTTCCGCCCCCGATATAGGATGCGCAGGAACAAGATGCGCATGGGACGGCAAGCGTGGCTGTAACATCTCAATGACGCGCCCCTTCACCGAGCCAACATCTGTGACAATTGCCCCCTTTTGCAAATGCCCCGCGATACGGCTTCCCACAAATTCCATCGCGCCCACAGGACAACATAGGATAACAAGGTCACTGCCCTCCACCCCTAAGGACGCATCCGTTGTGGCATCATCCGCAATGCCCAACGCCAGAACATGCGTACAGACCTCTTGGTCTTTATCGACACAAACGATAGTGTTGGTTAATTTCTTTTCAATCATAGCGCGCGCAATAGACGAGCCAATCAGGCCGAAGCCAATAATAGTAACTTGATTAAACATGGGTCAGTATCCCTTTTCTTATCTGTAAGAGAGTATATATAAAAAACAATGATGAGGTATGAGTAATGTAATATGTATCCCGCCTATTGGGGATAATAAGCTGGCGCGTAAGTCGTTAAGAATGTGGCATTTATTTTATTCATTACATTTATGTATATACGTGGTTATTGCCTGCAATGCAATATCCATTTCTTCCTCTGTTCCAATTGTTATCCGCAAACAAGTCGGCAAGCCATAGCCCCCCATTTGACGGATAAAGACTCCCTCGTCTTTCAACGCAAGGCGCAAATCTTCTGCGCGTTTCGCGTCTTCCAACTCTGCCAGAATGAAATTACAGGCACTGGGGTACACTTTTATGCCTAAACCTTCCAAGGCCGTCACAAATTTTGTACGGCATTGTTTGTTATGGCTTAAGGATTTCTCAACAAAGGCATCATCTTGTAACGCCGCCACCCCCGCCGCTTGTGCTTCGATGCTGACATTGAAAGGCCCGCGTACGCGGTTCATCACATCAATAACATGCGCGGGGGCATGACACCATCCAAGGCGAATACCGCCCAGCCCATAAAGCTTTGAGAACGTGCGTGTCACCACAACATTATTATGACGCTCAACCAAATCATGCCCATCTGTGTAATCAGGGTCATCGACATATTCCGTATAGGCCGCATCAATAATCAGCAACACGTCATCAGGTAAACCTGCATGAAGGCGCTCAATCTCATCACGTTTAATATAACTGGCCGTGGGATTATTCGGATTGGCGACAAAGACCAACTTCGTCTTATCCGTTACTTTCGCCAACAATGCATCAACATCCGTGGTTAAATCTTTTTCAGGCGCGGTCACAGGCGTCGCGCCCGCCGCTTTCGCGCTAATGGCGTACATCAAAAAGCTATGCTCAGTATATAAAACCTCATCACCCTCACCCGTGTAGGCTTTGCAGAGCAACGCAATAATCTCATCCGACCCCGCACCACAAACGATGTTATCCGCGTTGATATTATTCTTCGCCGCCAACGCACCACGCAACTCATTGCACCCGCCATCGGGATAGCGATGCGCGTTTTCAGACGCTAGCTTCATCGCCTCAACCGCCATGGGCGGTGGGCCAAACGGCCCTTCATTGGAGGACAGCTTAATAATGCGTTGACCTTCTTTGCCACCGCTTTCACCGCCAACGTAAGGCGTAATCTTATATATAGAATCTTTTGCTTTTATCATGGATTTATATAAGATTATTTTATGCCTATTGTCAAAAGCTCAAATTTACCAACCTATGATCGCCTTCTATCCGAAGGACGCACCATCCTCGATTCTAACCGAGCCATGACGCAAGATATTCGTGAGATTCATATTGGTTTTTGCAACCTCATGCCTGACGCCGCGCTGCAGGCCACGGAACGTCAATGGTTTCGCCTAATTGGGGAGAGTAACCGCGTAGCACAAATTTACATCCACCCCTTCACCCTGCCCGTCATTGAGCGCGATAAAAAAACATCTGACTATCTTAAAGCACATTATGATGATTTTGAGACGCTTAAGAAAAACGGCCTTGATGCATTAATTATCACAGGCGCCAATATGCCCGTCGAAGGGTTGCTTGATGGTAGTGACCAGTGGGATGACCTTAAAGATTTATACGCGTGGGCCAATGAGAATGTGTGTTCCGTCATCTCCTCTTGTTTCGCGTCCTATGCCTTGATGGCATTTCAACATCAAGAATTACCGATGACGCACACAACCAAACGCCATGGCGCTTATCCGCACTATGTCTTGGATCGGGCGCACCCCCTGACCCGTGGCATTAATACCAAAATGGATGTTTGCCATTCGCGGTGGGGTGAAATCACCAAAGACCAATACATAAAAACAGGCATGAAGCCCTTGATTGAAAGCCGTGATATCGGCGTGCATTTAAGTGTGAGTCAAGATGGCTTTCGCAATATCTGTTTTCAAGGCCACCCAGAATATGACACAGCAAGCTTACTCAAAGAATATAAGCGCGAGCTGACGACTTTGACAGACAAGAAAAATCCGCCACCATTGCCCGTCAATTATTTTGGGCCAAAAGCACAAAAGTTACTAACTGATTATTTATCAGGTGTGTTGCCAGATTTCCCTGAAAAAGAGATTGAACCTTTAATCGAAAACACATGGACAGACAGCGCCCGCTCCATCATATCAAATTGGGTCGGTCACGTGTATCAAATCACCAACATAGACCGCAAAAAACAATTCATGGACGGCGTTGTTTCAAGTAACCCGCTGGGGATTTAACAATGCTCAGCTTGCAATATAGTTTGCAATGACGCTAATTGTTTTGCCTCTGCCAAAATGGCGGTATATTTAGCCCATTCACTTGCAACCACGTCCTTTTGAGAACCAATACTTTCCATTTCTGTAAAGTCACCTGTAGATTCAGAACTCCAAGCTGCTGTCAGTATCGTGACACTCGAATCCTTAGAATCAAACATGGTTCTATTAGCTTTCTCAGCACCCATATCTACTTCGAGAACATCTACTGATTTATCTTTAAAGACATTAACTTCTATATAAGATTGTCGTGTTTGTGCTGATATTTGATTAAAAAACTTATAAAAACTAATTTCAACTTTATACTCTGTATCTTGACCATTTGACGATTTATCGAGACCTAATGCAATTGAAATTGATTTGGCTTCTGCACCTCTTAAACTATTATGCGACATTTACTTCTCCTACATTCAGATAAAAATAAAGTACACACCATCAATCATTACGTCAATTGCTTAATGTTATATTTTACTTAAACCCTATTCGTCGGCACAACTTTGTTTGGTGCACTGGCTTTTAGACGAGAAGTTACGCCAACGCGGGCGCCTTTGTTTTTGGTCGCGTAAAGTTGCTTTGTGGCTTCAATGACATGAACGCCGCCTAGTGCAGGAAATAAATACGGCCCTATCGTTTCAAAAAAATCTGCGCTCCTTAACAACATTTCACTTTTAAACGGCGGGCTAAACAATGCATGGCTGGTGCGTTCATGCACAAACAAATTCTCGCTTAGAAAATTCTCTACTTGCGATACTGAATAAGGACGCCCTTGCCCAAAAGGTGACCAATCCGCCCGCGCCCACAGACCCATTCGGTTGGGTACAACGATGATTAAACGCCCTGTACTTTTCATCACACGCCAAATTTCGGCGAAGCTGTCTTCTGGATCATCTAGAAATTCAAGCGCATGTACCATCAAAACAAAATCAACACTGTTTGTTTCAAGAGGAAGTGCGTTTTCTTCATGCAAACAAACACGATTATCTGATTCTGGTGGCCAATTATGTACACCCAATTGCGCTGGCATCATATTGAAAATTCGACTTGCTCCCTCAAGATAAGGCGCCATATAAGGCATTGCATAGCCATATCCCATCAAACGTTGTGATTTAATCTCAGGCCAAAGTCGTTGAATTTTTTGGCGGATAATACGCCGTACAATACGCCCTTTGAAGCTATTATAAAAACTCTTAAGACTATAAGCGGATAGGGTTTGCATAGCGCATTATAACCAATAATTAATCTTTATCAAATCGTCATTGCGAGAAGAAAAGCGACAAAGCAGTCCATTATAAACGGTCTTGGATTTGGTAGACTAAGGGAATGTCAGCCTCTGGCATATCATACCCCGCCAACTCGTCCGCTCGTACCCATTTAAGTTCTTGCCCCTCAACGCCGCGCGGCTCGCCTGTCCACATACGGCACGCAAAAAGCGGCATCATCAAGTGAAAATCATCGTAAGAATGAGACGCAAAGCCCAACGGGGCAAAACAACATTCCCGTGTTTCAATACCCAGCTCCTCAGCCAGTTCACGCGCCAAGGCAAATTCAGGTGTTTCGCCTTCTTTTACTTTACCGCCTGGAAATTCCCACAGACCTGCCATCGGCTTCCCTTCAGGACGCTTGGCAATCAGGATACGGTTTTCTTTATCTATCAAAGCAACAGCCGCGACCAAGACAAGTCGCAATCCTGCGGATGTCTCGTTTCGCGGCTGTGCTAAGGCTTCTATACAGCCCATAATCTTTAAGGTCTAACCTTCTGTTTTAGCAGCAGGTGCTTTTTTAGCAGGGGCATTATCATTTGCCGCTGGCACTGTTGCTTGTTGCGGAACAATACCAATAACGTCTGCGCCCTCTTTTAGTGGCTGACCATTAATGTCAAATTGCTCAATCTTTGCGTCTTTACGCCATTCCACTAATAAACCATCCAATGTTGTACGGCTTAATTCTGCGCGTAACGCTGGCGTCATTTGCTCCAATGTTGGCTTTGGACGTTCACGAATATCAACAACTTGGATAACGTGCCAACCAAATTGTGTTTTAACTGGCGTTTCAAGAATAGAATTTTTTTTCATACCAAAAGCCGCGTTGGCAAATTCAGGTACCATTTCTGTTTTTGCAAAATATCCAAGATCCCCACCTTTTGGCGCAGTTGGCCCAACGGATAATTCTTTAGCCACGGCTTCAAAGTCACCCCCTGCTTTAAGCTGTGCCACAACGGCTTTAGCTTTGGCTTCTGTTTCAACCAGAATATGACGTGCGCGACGCTCTTCCACGGTTGGGATTTGCTTCGCGTAATCATCATAAGATGACTTCACCATTTTATCCGTAATTTTCGCATCCACTTGTTTTTGAAGATAAAGGTTACGCGCAATCTGCTGGCCTGCCACTTCCATTTCACGTTTATACTCTTCACTCTCTTCAATCTTGGCTTTATCCGCTTGGGTCTGAACAATGCGCGTATTAATAACTTGATCCATCGCAATCGGATAAACCTGAATAGCTGGCATTTGCTGAACATTCGCTGGCATTGTTTGGATGAAGCGATAGACGTCAACGCGTGAGATATCCTTGCCATCAACCTTAGCCACAACAGGGTTACCAGGTTTAACATCAATACCAGCAACATCTGGATTTTCACCAATTTTAGTCGTTTGTGCTGTAGCATCACCAGAGGCGGCTTCAACCGTGGCCGCGTCTGCACCATCGGAAGCTTTCGTCATTGTGTTTGACTGATTACTATCATCCACAATGTGGTCTGTTGATTTATTAGATTGCGTGAAATACGCCACAGCTCCCGCTGCTAATAATAAGATTACGGCAACAACGCCAATAATCGGAGATTTCTTCTTTGCTTGTGAATTTTGCTCGGACATAATTTATGACCCTCGTTTTGTTGTTAAATATGAATCTATTAATGAAAAAATGCACCTTTATCAGGTGCAAATCAAGAGGTTTTATAAAGGCACGTTAAATTGTTAAGGTAATTTTAGGGCAGACACCTCAACTGCTGGGGAAGAGCTCTCAACTGGTGATGATTCAACCTCTGTATGAGCAGACGCCACCACATGAAGGGCAAACACCCAAGCAACAGGAACTATGTAGATCGCTGCGACCTTATAAAAATCATGACGCACAGATCGTCTAAACTCCCTCCTCTCCACTAATTTGTTATGAGCTAGTTGTTCTTCATACGACAAACTGTCATCAACAACGCCTCCTGTGCCATCACTCTGCATTCCCATAACAAAAACCCCTGCTCTAAATTTACCCAGACCATAACAACAAACACGCCTTTGTCAATTCACCTGTGCAAAGGCGTGTTTTAATTATGCCTCCCATTGACCTTCAAAGCCTTGGATACTATAAGTAATGCTCAAATTATAAGGAATCGAAAAACGTGTTAAAATTTGCTCAGAAAATATTTGGCTCAAGCAACGAACGGGAACTCAAACGCCTAAATATGGGAATAGAGCCTATCAATGCTTTAGAGCCCGAGTTTGAAAAACTATCCGATGCAGAGCTTCAGGCAAAAACAACGGAATATCGTATTCGCCTGCAAAATGATGAGAGCCTTGATGACATCATGCCCGAAGCCTTCGCCACGGTGCGCGAAGCCGCAAAGCGTACCTTAGAGCAACGTCACTATGATGTACAACTTGTTGGTGGTCTCTGCCTGCATAATGGTAAAATTGCCGAGATGAAAACAGGGGAAGGTAAAACGCTGGTTTCTACCCTCGCCGCTTATTTGAACGCTATTGAAGGCAAAGGCGTTCATATCGTCACCGTCAATGATTACCTCGCCAGCCGTGACTCAGAATGGATGGCACAAGTTTATAGCTTCCTTGGTTTATCCTGTGACTGTATCGTTGCCAACATGCCAGACAGCGAACGTCGTAAAGCCTATGCATGTGACATTACGTACGGCACAAACAACGAGTTTGGCTTTGACTACCTACGCGATAACATGAAATTCCGTCTTGAAGACATGGTGCAACGCCCGTTTAACTTCGCGATTGTCGATGAGGTGGACTCCATCTTGATTGATGAAGCTAGAACGCCTCTCATTATCTCTGGCCCTTCCGAAGGTCAAACGGACTTATATAATAAGGTCGATGTTCTTATCCCAGATTTAGAAGCCGATGATTTTGAAATTGATGAAAAATC
>CALDHI010000155.1 GCA_937941545.1 uncultured Alphaproteobacteria bacterium | reverse complement strand
GCGTTTCATACCGTTCTTCATGCGGCTGATGGCGGCATGGTTGTCCGCGGCAATTTCACCAAATTCATTACGTAGAATTTCAAGGCGATCTTTGATCGCTTCATTCGCCGTTTTTAATTCTTCTTTACGCCCAATAAGTTGTGACATGCCTTCTAAATAATCACGTGCGACATAAAGTTTTTCGTCTTGTAATTCCAAAAATAATTTTGTGTTGGCATCTTTCAGCGCAGCTGTTTCTTTTACAAGAAAGTTTTTTAAAGTATGAATAGTGATCATCACTTCTTCCATTGCTTTGTTTGGATCACGTGATAATTTTATGCGTGGTTTTTCAACTTGTGACATTTCATTTTGGATGTGCTGTGCACGATTACGCGCTCTTTTATTGTTGTTGTTATTATTGTCCATTGCTTAATTCCTCTATGATGTCGTTAAGGGGGGATTGATTGTTGTTTGTATTATCTTGTTGGGTGTTGGCCTCTAAATTAATATTTGTTTCAAGGTTGGGACGCTTACCATTGGCCTCATCTTGCATTTCAATAAGCTGTGCTTTGACACTATCGGCGATACCAAGAGAGCCTGTCTCGGCCATCATCTTCCCGTATTCTTGAAGCATCATACCGCTAAAAACTTCTTCGCCTTTGCCGCCACCAAAACGCTCGTCTGGTTTAATTTCGGCAAACATTGGCTTTAACATTTCTGTCATAAACATGGCTTCAAAATCTTGCGCCACTTCGTTAATACGTTTGGCATCTTTATCGGTCGCGGTTTGCTTGGCAGAATTCAACGCATCCGCGCCGTTCGCTTGCGCCGCCTGCATTAATGCCAATGATGTGTTGCCTTCAATATTCATTATAGAGTTTCAATCTCTGCTTGTAGGGCGCCTGCGGCTTTTATCGCTTGTAAAATTGTGATGACATCGCGTGGACTCACACCAAGGCTGTTTAGGCCTGTGACTAAATCTTGCAATGTTACGCCTGTTTCAACGATGGCAACTTTTGCATCTTTGCCTGTATTAATTTCAATGTTGGTACGTGGTACAACTTCTGTCGTTCCGCCTTCACTAAAGGGGGAAGGTTGTGACACTTGGGGTGTTTCAGTGACTTTGACGGTCAGGTTGGCTTGCGCAATGGCAACCGTGCTGATGCGCACATCTGATCCCATGACAATCACACCAGAGCTTTCATCAATAATTACACGGGCGATTTGATCGGGTTGAATAGGCAGTTGTTCAATATCTGTAATCAAATCAACGATCGTGCCTGAATAGCCTTTAGGTTTTTTCAAGACCACGCTGGCTGAATTTTCTGCTGAGGCGCTTCTGCCCATCTTTTTATTAATCGCGGTTGAAATACGACGCGCCGTTGTGAAGTCTGGGTTTCTAAGGGCGAGGCGCACTTGTTGTAAATCTTCTAATTTAAAATCAATTTCACGCTCAACAATGCCGCCTGATGGAACACGACCAGAAGTTGGAATATTTTGCGTCACCGTGCCTGCATCCCCTTGGATAGTGAAGCCAGAAACAATAACAGGGCCTTGGGCAACGGAATAGACTTCGCCATCTGCGGCCATAAGGGGGGTCACAAGAAGTGTTCCGCCTTGTAGGCTGTCTGAATCCCCTAAGGCGGAAACAGAAACATCAATTTCGGAACCTTGATTTGCAAAGGGGGGTAGAGTTGCCGTCACCATAACGGCGGCGACGTTTTGTGTATTTAAGTTTTGTCCACGAATGCTCACGCCTAAACGATCCAGCATCGCCATCAAGCTTTGTTCAGTGAAGGGGGAGTTATTTAAAGAATCCCCTGTGCCGTTTAATCCCACAACCAAGCCATATCCAACCAGTTGGTTGTCACGAACGCCTTCAAAAGCAACAATGTCTTTTATGCGGGTGCTCTTTGCGTTTACAGGCAAGCTAAATACAAAAAGCAGCGCTAAAATCAGCGTCATCGCAAAGATTATATTGCCGAGAAAAGTGGTTTTCTCTTTTGGGTCAGTTTTTGCAGTTTTAAATGTGTAAGCCATATTTATGCCTTTAAACGGTTTATTTCGGTATTTATCTATGCGAATGCTGTGCCATAGAATATTATTAATATAAATCAATGGCTTAATCGTAATTTTGTCTGGAAATAAGGGCGTGCGGAGGGGGTAAATTGTCCCTATTCCCTAATAGGAAGTGGAAAATCTTGCCCTCCTGTGACTTGTTAGGGCATGATTAACGAAATATGTGTTATATTATCGAGTGTAATTTTAAGGAATCAGTATGAAAATCGAAGGCCCTTCCAAAGCAGGTGCGACCTCAAAGACCAGTAAAGCAGGTAAAGCGGGCAAAACCGACTCTACCTTTGGTGATATGGTCGCCAGCGCCGCCGCTGAAACGCAAAGCGCCGCCGCGACGCAAAGCATTGCTCAGGTAGATGCGCTGTTATCCGTTCAATCCGTTGAAACCGCGACGGAGCGCGGGAAGAAGGGACGCATGCGCGAGCGTGGGGAGAAAGTCCTACGCCAACTAGATCACCTAAGACTGGCGATGTTGACGGGTAATATGTCCCTTGGGCAGATGATAGATATTGCGGATGTGGTGGCCAGTCAACGTGAAACGATTGATGACCCTGAAATGACGGCAGTATTAGACGAAATTGATTTACGCGCGCAAATCGAAATTGCAAAAATGCGTAAAGCGATGGAATAATGAAATAGGACTTGATACAAGGCGCAAGCCAAACTATAGTCCTGAAACCAATTTTAAAAGCCGTAAGGCTCAATTTGTAAGGTAAAAAAGTAATGGCAAAAGCAAAAAAGACAGATGTACTCACTCCAGATTATGACCCGTTGAAAGACAAAGGGGAGTATATGAACCCTGTGATGTTAGAATTTTTCGCAGAAAAATTGAATGAATGGAAGCGTGATTTGCTTAAGGAATCCGCAGAAACTATTGCGAATACTTTGCAAGATACGGAGCTTCAAAAGCCTGACCTTGCGGATCGTGCCTCGGCGGAGACAGACCACGCGCTAGAGCTTAGAACCCGTGATCGTGAGCGTAAGTTGGTGAATAAAATCAATTCTGCCCTTCAACGCATTAAAGAAGGCGAATATGGGTATTGCGAAGAAACAGGCGATGATATCGGCGTTGCCCGCCTAATCGCCCGCCCCGTAGCGACCCTAAGCTTCGAAGCGCAAGAAGCGCACGAACGCAATGAGAAAGTCCATCGCGAGGATTAAGTCTTACATTTTATAAGCTTAGCTATTAAAAGTAATCGTCATCCCCGCCTTGAGCGGGGATATCTTTATCTATAACAAGACGCTAGGCAATTCCATAAATAAATGGTATGTCATTGAATATGGGCGATCATAATAAAAATAGACGGAAATTCCTTAGGCAATCGGCGGTAGTGCTCGCTGGGCAAGCTGTGTCTTTAAGTGACCCATCTATAAAAGCAGTCGTAGATGTCCTACCGAATACTTTAGCGCCTTTATCAGCGCATCAGATACCAACAGCGGCGCGCCATCTCATCATGATAGCATCTACAATGGGAGAGACGGTAGCAGAGGATTATCAAGGGACATCCTATCAAGGTTTTGGTGAGTTTTTGAATCAAATACGGCTCGAAGAAAGAAAAGAACGAGAGTTTGATGTCGATCTGGTGGATAGTTATAGATATCACGGCATTATGAAATTTTTAAAAGCTGAAGTAGATTGCAAGCTCACTATTGGTCAGCTCTTAGACCCCCAAAACACCCGAATTTTAAGAGATGTTGAAAGTTTTCCTTATACAGAAAATTACGAAGGTGAGTTTTATGATAATTTTGAAAGTGCGGATACGCGAACACATTTAGGGGAATATTCAAGGGAGGAACTTGATGATGCTCTGCAATATAAATATAAGGATTTTACGCAAAAACATATTAAGTTTAAAGATGGCTTATCACCAGCTTATCTAGATAAGCTTGAAAGAGAATCCCCTCAAAAAATTGAAGAATTTATGACTCAAAAATCTATTCCTGAAAAATGGACTATGTTTTTAAGGGCTTATACGGGTAATGATGTTGAAGAAATAAAAGAATTAACGTCCTTAACTTTGGAAGATTTTTATAAAGACCATTTAGCGCCGTTGTTAACAAATAAAGTGCAGCGTGATATTCAGTATTTTTTAGATAATGAAACGCCTGTAAGTGCTATGGGGTCTATTTTTGAAAAATTTGGTGAACTTAATGGAGAAGAAGAGGTTCTTTCTTATATGGGCGACCTTCTCCCTGATCTAATGCCAGAGGTAAATGAGGCGAAGTTATCTTATGATGCCGCAATGGAAATGCAAAATAGGCAACGTCGGTATAATAGCATTTTTGCCCCAAATAGGATGTATGTTGAACGCATAAATGAAGCAAATGGAACACAAGTTTATCAATTATCTTTTGATTTTAATATAGCGAGCTATAAAACCAACTCTGATAAGCATGCGCTGTATGAGTGGTTGGGCGCTGACTTGCCTTTTTATCAAGACGTTACAGAAATTAGCCAAAACCCCGAAGATGATACGCAATATTTTGTTGAAACTTCCGCGCCTGTGCTTCAGAAAGTGTTAGATTCTCGCGCTATCAATAGGCAGTGGCAAGGGGAGACTTATGCCCCCAAAGTCAGTGTCGTTGACCCGCAATCTCTAAAACCCTAAAACGGCATTAATACATCGAAGGCTTGTTGGCCGTATCTGGGTTGTTGCATGTCGGTTATGTGACCTTGTCCACCGTATGATATACGCGCTTCGGCGATTTTATCATAAGAAATAGAGTTATCGGTTGTGATATCTTCGGGGCGAATGATGCCCGCTAAATTCAAAATGCGTTTTTCATAATTTACACGCACTTCTTGATGGCCTTGGATGACCATGTTGCCGTTGGGCAAAATCTGCGTGATGGTGGCGGCAAGGGTCATACGCACTTCTTCTTCACGCTCGGTTGAACCAGAACCGCGGCTGCGGCTTGTGGTATCAAAATCAACAAGGTTTTCGCCCGTTGTGCCTGTCGGTAAGACCTTAGTGATTTGTGATTCAATACCGAATAAGCCCCCAATCCCAGCGCCTTCGCTAGAGCTACGACTACGCTCGCTTTCATTTTCTAATTCTGCTTCGTCATTGATATCAATCATCACGGTTAAGATGTCTCCTAATTGACCCGCACGTTGATCTTTAAAGAATGTTGAGCGGTTGGACGCCCACAGGGAGTTATTCTCCTTTTTCACAATTTCAACGGGGGGCATAGGCATGGAAACCGTTTTAGCGACGCTGTTATTATTAGGGTTTTGAATGGGGGTGACCTCTGGCACTTTACCGATATTCTTCAAACGCTCCGACGCACCGCAGGCACTCAAAGATAAAAGGGCAATAAGACTAACGGATAAGGTTGTTGTATTTTTCATGGTCTGTTCCTAATTTTCTCTTAGTTCGCGAGGACTTGGTTTGTGCCGTTTACGGTGGCGTCAATTGTACGACTGCTGTTAATGTTTGTGACGCGGACGATATCGCCTTTTGCGCCAGATTGCAGGGCTTTGCCTTTGGCTGTTAAAACCAACGGCCCGCGTGTGTAGGTAATAAAGACGGCTTCACCGCGTTCAACCAGTTGTGGTTTTTGAAATCCCCCTTTTTGCAGGTATTTACCCGCATAGGCAACGCGGCGTGGTGTCATGCCAATCAAGTCATCGGCATCCATAATCATGTTGTTTTGCACATCATGTTGAGAAATTTCGACCATCTCAACATCATTTGCGCCAATGATGTCACCATTTTGCAAGGTGTTGCTTAAAATAGGTACCATCACTTGACGATCCACAATACCTGTCACGCTCATTTTTTTTAGTGGGTTTTCTATAGAAGGGGCAACCAGTGTGGCGTTAAATAAATCATTGCTACGGTCATACGTCATCGCCAAAACTTCGACTGTTTCGGGAGTGTCGTTGGGCAAAGTTAAGCTAGGCTTTCCATTGTTAAGCTTTACTTCAAAGGCACCGCTTAATCCTTTTTCTTTCAATGACTTACGCAAGGAGCTTTCAATCGAGTTATAGGTTACGATAGCCGCTTCACGTCTGATGATAACTTGCTCCGCCATCGTATTTGGGCGCCACGATAAATCGAGGGCAACGGCAATACGATAGAGGGTACGCGCATTCAACGTCATGTCCGTACCAGGGGCAGGGGCAGCGCCAATAACGTAATCCGCATTGTCATGCAGGTTATCAAAGATATCGCCCAGCTTGATGGTGTTATCCGTTACGATGCTTAGGGCTTTTAAGTTCGCCGCTTGAGAGCTTTGCGTGATGAAAATGGTGGTGAAAGTCATAATCACAAGGCCGATGAATAGAAACGTCAGTCTTAATGTGTATGATTTATTTGTCCAAAATAATCTTTTCATTATTGCTCTCCTTGTTTTTTAAATCGCCCTCCTGCTTGCGGGGATGGCGACATTAATTAAGTTATCTAAGCTGTGTTATCGTTTGCAGCATCTCGTCACTGGTTGTGATGACGTTTGAATTCATCTCATAGGCGCGCTGGGCGGCAATAAGATTTGTGATTTCCTCAACGATGTTCACGTTTGAATTCTCAATCGCGCCTTGGCGGATTGTTCCAAAGACTTCGTCGCCAGGGTTTCCTGTCTGCACATCACCAGAGGCTGATGTCTCTAAGAATAAAGTTTCACCAATGGCATCAAGACCGGCGGGATTAATAAAGTTCGCCAGCTCAATTTGACCGATATTGTCATATTCCACTTGATCTGGCACCTTCACAAGCACTTCGCCTGAATTATTCACCACGATGTCTAGGGCATCTTCAGGTACGGTCAGGCCGGGTTGAAGGCGATATCCTTGCGGGGTAACGATTTCACCATTTTCATTTAACTGATAAACAGATTGGCGTGTGTAGGCAGTTTCACCATCGGGCAATTCAATTTGGAAATATCCTTCTCCAAGAACCGCTAAATCAAGTTGGTTTTCGGTTAATTGAATGGTTCCTTGCTCATGCGAGCGAACGATAGAGCCAAGGCTAACCCCCAAACCAAATTGCAAACCAGATGGCATTGTTGTGCCTGCATCGGAAGACGATGCGCCGGGGCGAATTTTGTTTTGATAAATCAAGTCATGAAATTCAGCGCGTTGGCGCTTAAATCCTGTGGTGGTCATGTTGGCGATGTTGTTTGAAATAACATCAACATTTTGTTGTTGTGCTAGCATTCCTGTTGCGCCGATATCGAGTGATCTTGTTACCATTTTAAATTACCTTCTATTTTTAAATTATTGTTTTATCTGTACTTATTAAGCTTGTGTTTTTGCTAGTCTTTGTGCGGAAGAGCGAAGTCGTTCATGCTCTGATTGCATCATGTTCTGCACGGCTTGATATTCACGAAGGACGTCAATCATGCGGGTCATTTCAACAACCGCTTGCACATTTGATCCTTCTAATTTGCCCTGGATAACGGCTGTGTTTTCGGCAGGCCTTCCTGCTTCGGGGGTGACGTAAAGGCCATTACCAGCGGGGTTGAGTTCTTGGTAGTTATCAAATTCAACTATCATTAATTGTGCAATTTGTCCTTGGTCTGTGGATACGATGCCTTTTTTATCAATGCGAATTTCTTTGGCATCTCCCGGAATGACGATTTCACCGCCGCCTTCACTGGCGACCGCCATGCCACGAGCGTTACGGATAACACCTTCCGCATCTTTGGTTAAGTTTCCTGCACGGGTGTATTGAATGCCTTCAGGGGTTTGAATACCAAGGAAGCCACTACCGACAAGGGCGATATCAAGGGGAGCGCCTGTGTCTTTAACGTTACCAGGGTCGGTGACTTGGTATTGTCCATAATCCAAAACAAGAGCGATATCTTCTTTCATATAGCGCGGGTCTTCGATGTATTCACTGAAAATCATGTTCTGACCGCGATAACCGGGTGTGTTCACATTGGCGACGTTTTGCGCAATGATGTCCATGTTTTCTTTCAAGACAACTTGTTTTGATAATCCTATGTAGACTGAATTTTCCATTTTTACTCACCTTCAAAAATTATTTTAACTCAGGATGTCCTTTGCATAAGCTGTGCCAATACGAAATGTATATACAATTCAATGACTTAAGTTTTTAATGGGGGCTGGGCAATGTCTAGTTCATCGGCAAAATAGGGGAGTGGACGGTACAATCTTGCCTACATGACGTTTCTTGATGGTGCGCATCAGTTGTGTATGAGAGGGATTAAACCCTAGCTAAAAAGGTGGTATTCTATCTATAATTAAAGATAAATTATGAATCGGTATGTTATTCTAATGATTGAATAATTTACTTACGCGCTTATGAATAAAGCGCCACAAGAAATAAGACGAGAGATAAGGATACGCAAGATGGCGGATAACGGCGGGGCGATTGAACCTTCTTTAGATGACGATTACGAAGAGGACGACGAAGCAGGCGGTGGTGAGGGTGGTCTTAATACTAAGAAGCTTTTGGTTATGGTTTTGCTGCCCTTGTTATTAATCGGCGGCGGCGCGGCGGCTTATTTGACGGGCGCGCTGGACAGTTTGCTTAATAAAGAACAAGTGAGTGAGGCTGAAGAAGCACAAATCGCACAAGAGGCAGCTAATATGAATGCGGCTTTCTTAAAGATACCAGATATGATTGTGAATTTGAGTAGTGATAGTGGACAACCGCGTTACCTCCGCTTAAGTGTTCAGTTAGAGTTAGAGAGCGAAGAGGCGAAGCTAGCCGTTGATGCCGCGATGCCGCGTGTAATTGACCAGTTTCAGACATATTTACGTGAATTGCGCGTTCAAGATTTGCGTGGGTCTGCGGGAATTTACCGCCTTCAAATGGAATTGTTAAACCGCGTGAATGCGGCGGCCTATCCCGTTGAAGTTCAAGATGTCTTGTTTCAAGAGATTTTAATACAATAGCAAATAAATGTGGCGCGCATCATACAGGCTAGTGCTTTACCATATAAATTAGGTAGGCTATACTATAAGAAGTGGCACATATATTGCGAAGCTTATTATTAGATAACAAGCAAAAAAACAAAAAAATAAAAGTTAGAGTAAATGGCGAATACGGAAACAAAAGAAAAGAAGGTTGATAAGAGCGCTGAAGTTGAGGGCTTAGACGACGCTGAGGAAGACGAGGATAACGAAGATCGTATCCTCAATCAGGATGAGATTGACTCGCTTCTGGGCTTTGACGAAGATTTAGGCGGCGAAGGCGAAAATTCTGGCGTCATGGCGTTGGTGAATTCCGCCATGGTCAACTATGAGCGTCTGCCAATGCTCGATATTGTATTTGACCGCCTTGTTCGTTTGATGTCAACCAGCCTGCGTAACTTGACCTCTGACAATGTTGAGGTATCGCTGGATCAGGTCTCAACGGTGCGCTTTGGCGATTATATGAACTCCATTCCCCTGCCTGCGATGTTGTCCGTGTTTAAAGCAGAAGAGTGGGACAACCATGGTTTGATGGTTACGGACTCCGCGCTGATTTATTCTATTGTGGATGTGTTGCTTGGGGGGCGTAAAGGAACGCCTGCTATTCGTATTGAAGGGCGTCCTTATACAACGATCGAAACGAAGCTTGTTGAACGTATGGTTCAGGTGACATTAAGTGACTTGTCCTCCGCTTTTGATCCGCTATCCCCTGTTAGTTTTACGCTGGATAGAATGGAAACCAATCCACGTTTTGCCACGATTACCCAAGGCGGTAACGCCTGTGTGTTGGCGCGTCTTCGCGTAGATATGGGAGATCGTGGGGGACGTATCGAGGTTATTATTCCTTATGCGACATTAGAGCCTATTCGTGAGCTGCTCCTACAGATGTTTATGGGGGAAAAATTTGGACGTGACTCTATTTGGGAAAACCATCTTACCCAAGAGCTATATCAAACAGAGGTGCAACTGCAAGCTGTCTTGGGGGAGAAAATCCTACCGCTTGATGAGTTGTTAAATTGGCGCATTGGAACGCAAGTTGTGTTTAATACTTTTACGGATGATGAGCTAGAATTACGCTGTGGCAATGTGCCAATGTTCCGTGGCCCAGTTGGGCAAAAGCTAGGCAATATTGCGGTTCAGATTGACCAATATATTCAAGATACCGAAGAGGATGATGACTATGAGTAATGATATTTCTTTATTGATGGATGGCCTTATTTTGATATTTCTATGCGTGACGATTTTTTATGCGGCGCGCTTGTCTATCTTCATGAAAAGCTTTCGCCAAAGCCGAGGAGAGATAGCGAAATTAATTAAAGAGCTAAACATTGTGACAGCCAAAGCCGAGGACTCTATTACGGATATGCAGGAAAATGCAGGTACGACAGATGTCGCTATGCGTGATTCAATCGTACAGGCTAAATTCTTATCCGACGAGCTACGCTTTATGACAGAGACAGGCGACAGTTTGGCGAATAGATTAGAAAAACTCGCGGATAGAAATCGTGAGCTTGTTGATCTAATTGAAAACGCAGGTGGCATTGGCACGCAAAAAATATCAGGTTTTGATCCTACCGCGCCTAAATCCGAGGCGATGAAAAAAAGAGCCGCACCGTCTCAACCTCCCGAAGACAATGAAAGTGACCCGTTTGACATCGCCGATTTTGATTTAGAAGATGATGAAATGGATACGGATGATGAGCATGATTTTTTGGCGTTAGGGGATGGCGCGTATAGCGCTCCAGAAAAAGAAGCGCTTGGGGATGATGAGATAGAAGAAAACTTTGCACAAATGCTTCACAAATCAAATGTAGATATGGAAGCCAAAAGCAAAGTGCGTAGCTTTGCGATCTTTGATCGTGACCATGAAGACGATGATGAGGGTGAAGCCGCGAGTGAATTTTCGCCTCATGATACTTTGGGTGAAGAAGCGGATGACGTAAAACAATTTTTAAGCCGTGCTGAACAAGATTTATATGATGCCTTGCAACGCAAAAAACATGACTTTGATAAACAGAAAATAAGTGAGACATCATGATAAAGGCATCTAATGCTCGTTTATTACCGATGCTCGTTGTTGTTGCCGCGCTCTCTTTTGGAGTGCGCTTTGGTGAATTTGTAACGGGTGTTTCAAATGCCCCTGGCAGTGCGAACGCACAAGAAGTTGTGACAGATAATGATGCCTCCATGGAAGATGAATTAGTCGGTGAAAGTAAAAACGAAGGGGCGTCTCCTCTTAAAAACCTGGCGGATACACCTATGGCACAAGCAGAAGGTGAGATTATCAAATGGCGTGATTCATCAGAAGTCGCTCTAGAAAATTCAACGATTAGTCTTGAGCTTTTTGAAGACCTTAAAGAGCGCCGTAAAGAGATGGAAAGGCAGAAACGTGAACTGGCTGTGCGTGAAGCATTATTGAAAGCAGCCGAACAAGAACTCGAACAAAAATATAATGAGCTGGTTTCCTTGCGCTCTGAAATACAAGATTTGCTGGTGCAGCAAACAGATGAGGAAAGACAACGTATCGCCAGTCTGGTGAAGATATATGAAGGTATGAAACCCAAAGATGCGGCGCGTATATTTAACACGCTGGATTTAGATATATTGCTCGATGTTGTCTCCAGAATGTCGGAGCGTAAATCTGCGCCTGTTATTGCGGCGATGACGGCGGAACGGGCGCGCACTTTGACTATCATGTTGGCAGAACAAAAATCATTGGGCACGGCGTCCTTAACGCCAAATGCCCTTATTAATTAACACGAACCTTCGCCCGAAGGGAGTTTAACCATGCGTTATAGACGCCGTAAAAGAATACAAAATGGCAATGCCCCGTCTTCAACGGGGCAGATGATGAATTTATCTTTATTCATCATGCTGTTGGCATTTTTTATTGTGTTGAATTCTATCTCCTCTTTCCAAGAAGAAAAAGCGTCCAAGGTGCGCCAAAGCATTGAAGATACCTTTTCGTTAAAAATTGTGAGTGAGGGGGAGTCCTCCTCTTTGACCCCCAGTATGGCGCAGTCCGTGAATGAAGGCGACAGCTTTGAGCGTATCGAAGCGTTATTCCAATCACAGCTATCTGGCTTTGAAACTAAGAAAAATGTAAGCCGTGGCACAATGATGGTGGATATCCCTTACAGTGTCTTTGAAAAAGCAATGAATGCGATTGACCAAGTCGATTTAACACAAACGCCATCGCGCGCGCAAGGCAGAGAAAATTTCTTTGTCCCAACCCTGTCGTCTATCATGCGCAGCAATGTTGATGGCGCGCCCACGCGGATGGAAATCTATATGAATATTTTAGATAACCCCGCGCAAATGCAAAACGAAGATGCGCGTGATGTGACTAAATTAATCTTAATGCTGGGTAATTTTTCAAAAACATTACAAGCGAATGATGTTCCTGAAAAATTAATAAACATAGGTATTAAAAAAGGTAACCCCAAAAACGTAACCTTGGTTTTCAGAAAATACAAAGCGTTCTCTCTTGTTGAAGTCGAGGATGTGAATGAATAAAGATTTAAATATAGATGCCATCAAAAAAGATAGTGAAGAGAAGAAAATCGTACAACCTATGCGCCCTCGGCGTTTTAACCGTCGTTCAGGGGACAAGCAGAAAACTGTCTCAAACACATGGTTGATATCATTTACGGATGTAATGGCGTTAATGCTGACCTTTTTTGTTTTGATGTTTTCAATGTCGGCGCCCGATCAAGAGAAATGGGAAAAGCTACGCTCTGACGTTAAAGATAATTTTAGCCAATCAAAGGGACAGCCGCTTAATCGGGGAACACAAGACACGATTAATATTGAGAAAGTGAATTTTTCACGCGCCTTAAACTTAACCTATCTCAAGCGATTGTTTGAAAAACAAATAGCCGATAATCCTGTTTTGGCCTCTATCCAAATGATGGAAACGGATGGGGGACTTATTTTGTCTCTACCGCAAAAACTTTTGTTTGATGCGGGGAATGCACAAGTCAAAGAAACAGGCGTTGAAGCTCTGTACGCCTTGGCGGGGGGGCTCAACCGTATTAAGAATCGTATTGAAATTGTGGGGCATACAGACCCACGGGCGATTAAGAATGATCTCTATCCTTCCAATTGGGAGCTGTCTTTAGCGCGCTCCGCAAACGTAGCGGGTGTATTGGAAAGTGTAGGGTATAGTAACGCCATCACCATTCGTGGGCATGCCGCCGCGCGGTATAGCGATATGGACGAAACTATCCCCGTGAAAACACGCTTAGACCTATCACGTCGTGTTGATATTGTAGTTATGGAAGACGATGGTAAGCGTTTAAAACTCTTTAATATCACGCAGAGCCAATAAGCTTTTAAATTTTAAGCTAAATAATTGATAATCTTGATGAAAACCCACTTGGTTTTCTTGTTCTTTTGGCAACACTGTGTCAAAATTCAATAATGAAAATGCGCGCCGCATATTGTCTAATGTTATTCTTATTCTCCTTTGCTGTTTTATTGAACGGCAAGGATGCTTATGCGCAAGAAAGTTTGGACATACGTGCCAGTGACAAATCTGATTATTCGCGCCTTGTATTTGATTGGAAGTCTGGCGCAAGTTTTACTGCCGCGCGTGACAAAGGGGCATTGGTTCTAACTTTTAACAAGTCGGCAACCACCAAAAATAACTCTATCTCTGCGCGTAATATTGGCGGTGTGCAAATTATCTCAAATGACCCGCTGAAGGTTGAAATTCAAATTCCCGCTGATAGTAAGTTTCGTGATTTTAAAATCGGCAATCGTGTGATTGTGGATGTTTATAATTCAAACGGTAATGAAGCAGTTAAAAAAACCGTCATTGACGTGCCTGCCGTGACAACTGAAACCAAGAAAATTAAAGAAACGCCTGTCGTTAAAAAAGAAGATAGCGCAGCGATAAAAGAGCTAAAAGCGCTCGATAAAAAACAAACAAATATGACGATAGAAGAGCCGCCGCCCTTAGCGGAGTTGGAGAGTTCTTCACCCGTGGATACCGCGGGGCTTCTTGATGCGGTGCGCGATCCCCATACTATTACGTTGAGTGCGACAACCAGCGTGGGTATGGCGGTGTTTGAGCGGGCAGGTTATTTATGGTTGGTTCAAGATGATCCAGAGCTAAAAATTCCACCGACCATTTCAGGCGATAGTAAAATAAAATTTGGTGAGTTTGAACAATTTGATGTCATCGGTGGCAAGGCATATCGTTTGCCATTACCCAAAGATTTAAACTTCTATGGTGAAGGGGGCGGTTTGTTATGGCGTATTGTGATGACGCCAAATCCCCGTGATATTGACACCGTTAATTTTGAAACCAGTGAAGTTAGCGACGAACAACAAAATGTCAAAAGCGCCTTGTTTGTTCCCATCAAGGGCGCACGTAAAAAATTAACGTTAACCGATCCAATGATTGGGGATGAAATCATTATCATCACCGCGCAAGATGCTAAGTCTGTTGTGGGGCCTGCGCGTAACTTGGTGGATATGCAGGTGTTGGAATCTCATGTGGGTATGGCGTTTACGCCCTTTGCCGATGATATGATTGTGAAAGTTCAGGCGGATGGGGTGGCGCTATCTACATCATCTGGCCTCGCGCTTTCCCCTAAAAGTGACACAGACAGCCTTGTGTTAAAAGATGATATTGAGCAAGAAGAGTTGGCGTTTAAGGAAAATGATAATCCTGATAAAATGCGCCGCATCTATAATTTCTCTCGTTGGCAAATGGGCGGCCTTCGGGCGCTTGAACAAAACCGCCGTGTCCTCAAAGTTGGATTGGCGAGCAAAGAAGGTAGTGCCAAAGTTGAAGGTTTAATCACGATGGCGAAGTTAAACATCGCCAATGACCGTGGGCCAGAGGCATTGGGGCTGTTACGCGTGGCAGAAACGGAATTACCAGGTATCGAAGAAACACCAGAATTTATCGCTCTTCGTGGTGCGGCGCGTACCTTGGCAGGAAAATATGATGAAGCCATTGCCGATTTTGTGAACCCGAAATTAGACAGCTATGACGAATTAGATTATTGGAAGACCGCGGCGCTGGCAGGGGTCGAAGATTGGAAACAAGCGGGAGAAGTTCTGCCAACACGTTATGAAGTTTTAAACAGCTATCCAGCTCAAATAAGAAACCCAATTGCCTTAATGCTAAGTGAGACTGCGCTGCGTGCAGGTAATCCAAACTTGGCCGATGCAATCCTCTCCAACATCGAGCCTGATTATAAAACCATGAGTTTGGTTGAAAAGTCTTCATGGAAGTATCTGAAAGGGGAATTGGAACGTCAAGCAGGTAATTTAGAGCAAGCCTTGAAAAATTGGGAACCGTTATTGACGGGTAAGGATGATTACTTCCGCGCGAAAGCGGGGCTTTCTGTGACGCGTCTGCAACTTGAACGTCAGAAAATTACACCCGCTAAGGCTATTGATCGCTTAGAGGGTTTGCGTTATGCATGGCGCGGTGATGAGTTGGAAACGGCTGTGAATTTTCGCCTTGGCCAAATGTACCTTGAAAATAAAGACTACTTAAAAGGCTTATCTGTTTTAAGAAACGCCGTGTCGTTATCCCCGAACTCAAACGTGTCGCAAGAGGTGGCAGATTATTTGACGATCAGCTATCGTAATTTATTTACAGATGGAACATTGGATGAAATGTCCCCTTTGGATGCGGTGAGCATTTATGAAGAGTTTAAAGAACTGACCCCTGTTGGGCGCGAAGGTGATGTCTTTGTACAAAACTTGGCGGAGCGTTTGGCGGATGTTGATTTACTTGGGCGGGCATCGGCGTTGCTTGATCATCAGATGCGTAAACGCCTTACGGGTAAAGATAAGGCGCGGGTGGCGAACAGGTTGGCGTCTATTTATCTTTTGGAGGGCGATACAAATGAGGCGTTGGATGCGATAAGCCAAGCCGAAAATGCGCTAAAAAAAGACCCTGATGCGAAATTATCGCTTGAAACACGGTTGTTAAAAGCCCGTACGCTTTCTGAATTGGGGGAGGCGAGCAAGGCGCTGAGTTTGCTACGCGGATTATCAGGTAGTGAGAATTTGGCGAAACTTCGTGCAGATATCGCGTGGAATGGCGGGCTATGGTCAGAATCAGCCAAGGCGTTTGGTACGCTGATTAGTTTGGCGGGCATTTCTACCACGCGTCCTGCAAATGAATATCAAGAGAACTTAATTCTTAATCGCTCCATTGCCCTCAACCTATCGGGTAGTCGTGGAGAGCTGGATAATATGCGCAAAACCTACGGCGACCTTATGAAGCAAAGTGAGAAGTCTCGTATCTTTGATCTTGTGACTCGTCCGCGTAAATTGGGTATCTTGGACAATAAAGAATCCATAAAATCCCTTATTTCCGAGGTCGATCTATTCGGTGATTTCTTAGAGAATTATAAATCGAACGAATAATTTATTGACATAATATATGTTTTATTATAAGTAACTTAAGGTTTTTCGTCTGGAAGAAGAGGGGAATTTTGCATTAATGACTAGTTTTTCTGAAAATCCTAAACGCTCAGGTTTCGTTATGTAGATAAGGGGTGGGGACGTTGGTGTGCCAAAAAGCGATGAAACAAATAGTCATTTTTAGATATTGCAAATAAACGATTATATGACTATACAGGGTTGGAATATTAAATTAACGTCCTTCTGATTTATGTGTTCTTCACGGGTAAATGCTTTTCGATAAAGATGGCG
>CALDHI010000154.1 GCA_937941545.1 uncultured Alphaproteobacteria bacterium | reverse complement strand
GATGATTACGGCATCATTGCGGGCTACCCCGCTGATGAGAACACCATCCTCGTCACCGCCACCGAAATCACCACCGACAACGGCATAAAAGCGTTAGCGGATGCTATGAAGGAAGTTCTATGAGCTTGAACGGCTTAAAATTTGAGACTGATTTTTATGTGACTGCACGTGACGGCAAGGATATTTTTGTGCGCCATGCGACAGCTATTGAAAACAGTGAGAATAAAGCCGTTATCCTTGCCCATGGCATTACAGGCAATCCAAATGAGTATATTCATATGTCTGCGCGTAATTTCTTCGTAGAAAAAGGATATGACGTTTACCGCATGTCCTTTTATGATGATGCGGATAACGCCCGTAAGCTCCACACAACCACGCTTCCTTTACAAGCGAATGATATGAATGATGTCATAGCGCACGTTAAAAAAGCACATGATAAGGTTTTCGTTTGCGGCCATTCTTATGGTGGGGCGACAATGTTATTCGCCAACCCACAAACAACAGCTAATGCCTTTTGGGACTCTTCTTTTGATGTGTCATTATTTTGGCAAGAATTTGAACGACATGAAAACACTTTTGATGAGGCGCTTATAAGTAAGAACAACAGAATGGATCAATTATTTAGCAAAGAAATGCTCTCCCATGCCAATGAACAATCGGCAGAAGACATGATTGAACTTGCAAGTACAATAAAAAGCCCTTCCATCGTCATTACCGCTGAAACAGACCCAAACAGAGATGATAGAAAACGTATTTACGACTTTCTAACAGTGAAAAAAGAATACACTGATATCAAAGGCGCAGACCACCAATTTTTAAACGGCAACACCATTCAAGATTTACTCACGACAACCCACACATGGTTCGAAAGGTTTTAAACAATGTCCAACATCGCACAACTTACTCCTGCCACCGACAACCCCGAAAGTACTCCTATGATTGAAGTCAATGACGCCTCGCGCGGTCTTAACTATGATGAAAACCTTTTGTTTGAAAAAGAGCGCACTGACACGCCGGGCGTTGACCTTCCTGAACTGAAAGGCACCAAGTCCCGTACAGGCCAAGCCACGCGCAAGAGCATCGGCCTTCACCAAGTGAGCGAGCCGCAAGTGGTTCGCCACTTTGTGCGTCTATCCACCAAAAACTATTCCATCGATAGTGGCTTTTTCCCGCTGGGGTCTTGCACGATGAAGCATAACCCCCGCCTGAACGAGAAGCTGGCGCGCCTTCCCGGCTTTGCGCACATCCATCCAATGCAACCCGAAAGCACAGTGCAAGGCGCGTTCGCCGTCATGCACGAGCTTCAAGAGTGGCTGGGCGAACTCACTGGCCTACCTGGTGTCTGTTTGACGCCTGCCGCTGGGGCGCATGGAGAATTGGCGGGTGTGATGACCATCCGCCGCGCCCATGATGAACAAGGCAATGATGAGAAAACTGTGATGCTGGTGCCTGACTCCGCGCATGGCACCAACCCCGCGACCGCCGCGATGTGTGGCTATTCCATCCGCGTTATCCCGACAAAGGAAACAGGACGCGTCACCGTTGAGGCGTTTAAAGAAGCCCTCTATAAAGTCGAAGCCGATGGTAAAGACGTGGCGGGTATGATGGTCACAAACCCCAATACGTGCGGGTTATTTGAGACTGACATTGCCGACATCGTGGACTTGCTTCACGAGGCAGGTGGGTATTTCTATTGTGATGGCGCGAACTTTAACGCGCTGGTTGGCTCTATCCGCCCTGGTGATTTTGGCGTGGATGTGATGCATTTGAACCTGCACAAAACATTCTCTACCCCGCATGGTGGCGGTGGGCCGGGGTCTGGCCCTATCTGCGTGGCGAAGCGTTTGAAGCCTTATGTTCCCTCCCCACTGGTTGTGAAAGAGGGCGACACTTACCGCCTTGAACGTGACGGCGAACGTCCTACAACATGTGGACGCCTTAAAGGCTTCCAAGGGCAATTTGGTATGCACGTGCGCGCGCTGGCTTATATGATGAGCCACGGCGCAGACGGCCTGAAACGCGTATCAGAAGATGCGGTGCTGAACGCCAACTACATCCATGCGAAACTTAAAGATGATTACCACTCGCCTTTCGAAGGGCCAGTGATGCACGAAGCTTTATTCACCGAGAAATACCAAAAAGAACACGGCGTCACCACGCTCGACATCGCCAAAGGCTTGGTTGAATACGGTATGCACCCGATGACGGTGTACTTCCCGCTGGTCGTGAACGGCGCAATGTTGATTGAACCCACCGAAACCGAAAGCAAAGCCGAGCTGGATCGCTTTATTCTGGTGATGAAGAAACTAGCGCAAGACGCAAAGCTAAAAGGCGCAGATTACTTCCACACCTTGCCGCAAAGCGCGCCCGCCACAAGACTAGACGAGTTAAAAGCCGCGCGTGAGCCGAAGTTGAGGTGGAAAAAATGTTAACTAATTTACCATGGTGGGTTTACTGTGTCATCCCTGCTGCTTTATGGGCGACAGGAAACTTGGTCGATCAGCATCTCGCAAGAAAATATTTTGCGGATAATGCTTTAAGCTTACTTGCCACGACTGGCGTTTTTGGATTTTTTTCTGGCCTAATAATTCTCTCTTTTTCGGATAGCCTTTTTACATTTAGTGCCTATGAAATTTCTATTTCTGTTGGTTTAGGGGCTTTACTTTATCTTGCTTTTCTTCCTTATTTTAAGGCACTTCAAATTTCTGAAGCGCGTGTTCTTGTGCCATTATTTCAACTCTCCCCTGTTTTTACTTTAATCATTGCTTGGGTATTCTTAGACGAAACTTTATCCTCTTTACAAATTACCGCCATCTTTATAATAATTATTTCATCAATTGGTTTAGTCTACGATTTCAAAACTTTTAGTTTAAATTTAAGAACTCTAATCCTCATGATAATTAGTTGCATAGGGGTTGCAATTTTTACAGTATGTAGTCGCTACTATGTTCAAAACATAGATTGGTTAACCTTTGCAGGTTTAGTCATGATGGGGTCAGCACTCTGTAGTGTTATTATGTTTATTTACAGTAACAAGGCATTGTATCACGCCGTTTCTGTTTTAAAGAACAGCCCTAGAAATTTAATAATTCTATTTATACTCGTTGAGTTTTTTAGTCGCTTTGCAATGCTGTTTTTTCAAAAATCAATGACTATTGCGCCAGCCGCTGCAATTGCACAAGCGATGGTGAGCGGCCTACAACCATTTTTTATTTTTATTGCCACTATTTTCTTTGCACTATTAACGCCAACAACTGTCGCTAAGATAACGCTAGATAAAACCTTTGCGTTACAAATAGCTTCTGTCTGCTTCATGACATTCGGGCTATATCTACTATTAGTTAAATAATTCGTCATTGCGAGCGTAACGAAGCAATCCAGATTCCCGCCTTCGCCGGGATGACAGAGGGGCGGAATGATGGATTGCCGCGTCAGCCTATCGGCTTCCTCGCAATGACGGTGTGCCTTCTCCGTGACCTCTGTGTTCTCCGTGTTAAAACTCTTTGAAAGTCGTCATCCCCGCTCAAATATCTTATTCAGTGCGGGGATTTGGGGGACATGTATTCACTCGATTATTCAGCAGACCCCCGCTCAAGGCTGTGGTGACAATGGGGGACTGTTCTAATGCCCAGCACTCGCCGCATCAACTTCACCCATGACACCGACTAAGTCTTCGTTGACGTAGAAATGGACGGCAATCGCCACTGCGTAGCCTAAAAAGATAACAGGCGCCCACTTTAGGTGACCGAAGAACGTGTACTTACCGCGTGCAACGCCCATCAAGGCCACACCCGCCGCCGACCCGATTGACAGCATTGAGCCACCAATACCACAGGTCAACGTCACCAATAACCACTGAAACTGGTCAAGGTCTGGGTTCATACTCAAAATCGCAAACATCACAGGGATGTTATCAATAATAGCCGATGCAAATCCCATAGAGATATTGGTAAAACTCGCCCCGAAGCCATCATACATGGTTGTCGATACAAGCTCCAGATAGCCTAAGAACGTCAAACCACCAACAGAGAAAATAACCCCAAAGAAGAACAACAACGTATCCCATTCTGCATTGGCAACCAGTGCCAAAATATCAAAATCTTCATCTTCGTTGTGATCCGTTTTACGAATAAACCACGCGCTAATCATCAACACACTCATCCCTGTCATCATACCAAGGAACGGTGGAAGACCCAGAAGCTGCTCAAAGCTAATCGCTGTCGCAATCGTCGCCAGACCCAAAAAGATAATCAGCTTCGCGCCGCGCTTCATCTTAATATCTTCTTTAAGCGCCTCAGGTTTTGTCTTTGGCACAAAGAAGCTCATGATAACCGCAGGCACCAAGAACGCCGCAAGAGACGGCAAGAACAGCGGGAAAAAGTCAAAGAACTCAACATGTCCTGCTTGCCATACCATCAAGGTCGTAATATCACCAAAGGGTGAAAACGCGCCCCCTGCATTGGCCGCATTCACAATATTAATACAGGCCACAACAATAAATTTAGGATCATGTGCGCCCACCGCCATAACAACCGCGCCCAACACTAAGGCCGTTGTTAGGTTGTCTGCAATAGGAGATAGGAAAAACGCGAACACGCCCGTCACCCAGAAAAGCTGACGCATATTAAAACCAGCCGCCACCAACTTACCACGCAACGTCGCGAAAACCTGACGCTCTTCTAATGCCGCAATATAAGTCATCGCCGCCAGTAAGAATAAAAGAAGCGACGCATATTCATCCAACCCGTGATAAATCGCGGTGCGCATTGTATCATGATCAACATCATAATCAGGCGCAATAATTGCGATAAAAACCCAGATCAAGCCAGCACCCAGCATAACTGGCTTAGACTTTCTAAGATGCGTTTGCTCTTCGAACAATACGGCAAGGTAGGATAAAAAGAACACCGCCAACGCGCCTATAGCCCATGGATTATCAACCATACTAGGATGGCTCACTTCCTTTGCCCCCGTTGCGGCAATTGCAGGAACGGCAAATACAGCCAATAGAGCAAATAAGGGAAACAATGAGCGCTTCATAAATTCAGAAGCACTAGGGAGAGCAAAAGTCATGGTATATCCTAAAAAATTTAAAGATGAACGCCTAAAGAATTTAAGCATTTATAATGAACACAGTGTAACGATTATTGCCCAATTTTCAAGAATCCTTTTGTGTCAGGCTATAATGATGTTCGTCAACCAACCCATGTGACAGACGATGTGCTTTTGGCTTCACGCATTCTTTATTAAATCCTGCCTTTTCAATAACGCGTTGGCTCCCCGTATTACCCTCAGCATGAAATGTCATAACTTTATTTGCGTTCAACTCTGTAAAGGCATAAGACGTTAAAGCGGTTGCCATTTCCGTGGCATACCCCTTCTTGGTTTCGCTGGTACGCACCGAAAAACCGAGCGTAAACTCTCTGGCCTCCCAATCACAATGATGCAATCCACCCGCACAAACAAGCGTGCCTTCATTGTTAAACGCTAGAACACCAATATCCGTTCCCTCTTCAAACGCTTGTACTTTCTTCTGGCAAAAGAAATCATCATCGGCGACGGTTCGTTCTTCAATGCTAGGGGGCATCGTCCATATATGCCATGGCAAGAACGCCTCCCAACTCTCGCATTTATAGTCATAAATGATTTGCCCATCCTCCTCACGAATGAGGCGCATCAACAAACGTGGCGTTTTTATTGGCATTGGAATATTCTGCATAAATAATATCTTAGCTCTTTTAGTTTATTGATTACAAATATTGTTATCGAAGAAAGAATCCTTTTATTGTCTCCTTCATGAAACATCTAATCCTTTTTATGGGTCTTCTAACCCTGTTATCTGGTTGCAGCGGGAGCGTAAACACACCTCCTGGCCTCACCCCGATGCCAAGCGATACGAAAAGCCCTAACGATGAAAAAATGAAAGAAACCATTGCGACGTACCTAACCAAACGCGGTGCGCCGCCTAATTCAACCTATCAATATAAACGAATTGATTTGAATAATGACCGTATTTTGGATGCTGTTGTTTTATTTAAACTTCCTCATACCTATTGGTGTGGATGGGATGGCTGTGGGATGCTCATTCTGAAGGCAAACAGTAAAACACTCACCCCTTTTTCAACGGTGAGCGGGGTTCGTGGCCCAATTTATGTGCGTGATACGGGTAAGAATGGATGGCGGGATATTATTGTGCGTATTTCAGGGGCGCGAATGGCGGATAAAAATATCGTGCTGTCTAATACGGGACGGGGCTATCCTGCTTCCCCCATGCTTGCGACTGATTTAGACGTCTCACTAGGTTCTATTAATGCGGATAAGTTATTTAGATAAACGATAAAAACAGCATTTAATTTAAGACGCTTGCTTTTCTCTATTCAAAAAGCCAAACAGCTTCTTACTACGCTCTGTTTTAAAATGCCATTGGTCTTCACACAGCTCAACTTCGTTGATCATTTCACGACTTCCCGTCAGTAAGCTCTGATATTCATTCATATTATGGCTGGCTTGTAGATGTTTTAAGATACTTCTCTCCTGCTCATCAAAATCACCATCACACCAGCTTAAGGCACGTGCCAAGGCAAAGAAATCTTTCCTGTCTTGCAAATCTAAAATTTGGCCAAACATTTGATGAATAAGCTGGGGCTCGTGAATGTCACGCCCTATAATTTTACGTTGTTCTTCCGACAATTCAACATCGCGCAAATATTCATGAATAAACGTCAACTCATGCGGTGTTACAACCCCATCTGCGTGGATCATAGCAACAACAGCGCGCCACATATTAAAGCGACTTATCTTAATACCTTGTGTCATGAATATACCCTTTACTTTCTCTATTACCCTTAAATTATTATTATCAGTATAAGCTCCAATGATTAAAAACTTATGAAGACATATGAATAAAACCTTGCTTTTTATAAGAACAAAATGATAAGAACAAAAGATGAACAACGCTTATTCTTTAGACATGGATACAGCCATAGAAAGCCCCATCAAAGCAGGGCTGAAATGGCTATTCTTAGACCTCAACAGCTATTTTGCAAGCGTTGAACAGCAAGAAAACCCGCACTTGATTGGCAAGCCCGTTGCTGTTGTACCGTCTATGACGGATGCCACCTGCGCTATCGCTGCTTCTTATGAAGCTAAAGCATTTGGCGTCAAAACAGGCACCAAGATATACGAAGCTAAAAAAATGTGCCCTAACCTGATTTGTATAAAAGCCGATCATAGCCGCTATGTTGATTATCATCACCGCATCATTGAGGCAACGGAGCGCGTTATTCCCGTCAATAAAACATGGTCTGTCGATGAATTTGATTGTTTGTTGTTGGGACGCGAACGCAAATATGAGAACGCCGTCAAACTAGCCAATGATATGAAACAATCTATCTATGACCATGTGGGCAAACAAATACGCTGCTCCATTGGTATCGCCCCCAACAGCTTCCTCGCCAAGGTCGCTACCGAGATTGAGAAACCAAACGGGCTTGTTATATTAAAGCCAGAGGATCTACCAGGACGATTGCTGGAACTAAAACTCACTGACCTGCCTGGTATTAACATTGCGATGCTAACGCGGTTAAACAAAGCAGGGATTAATACAATCGAAGGGCTGTATCACACCTCCCCCAAGCAATGTCGCGCCATTTGGCGCAGTGTGCAGGGAGAACGTTTTTGGTATTGGCTACATGGGTATGACGTCCCCTATCAAAAAACATCACCCTCAATGTTAGGCCACAGCCGTATGTTGGACCCCAAATCCCGCACGCTAGAAGAAACACGCCAAATGGGACGCAGGTTATTATTTAAAGCTTGCACGCGCTTGCGACGTAAACAACTTTACGCCAAACACTTCATCATGAAGGTGACTTTTTTAAATGGGCAAAGATGGGTAGGACATCGGGACTTTCCTGCTTCGCAAGATACTTTTTTAATGATGAGCTTTTTTGATGCTATGTGGCAACAAATGTGCCTTGAGTGTTTTGGCTCAACTACTCCCAATATTTCAAATCGTAAAATGATTTTCTTAAAAATAAGCACCCTGCTCCATGGCCTAACCACCGATGAAGGCATTACGGGAGATTTGTTTGATTTAGACTATCAAAAACAATCAGACAACCACATTAAGAAGAAAAATTTAATCACCGCCATTGATGGCTTACAAGAGAAATACAAAAAAGAAACCGTCTGGCTGGGCGTTGTTCCTGAAACACTGGCGGGTGATGTTGGTACAAAAATCGCCTTCAACCGCGTCCCAAGTAAGGAAGAATTTTGGGGTTAAGCTCCCTTACTTATCACTTCCTTGAATAATCTTCAGCGGCTCTTTAAACGTCATAGTACGATATGGGAATGGAATTTCGATACCTGCATCGTCAAGTGCACGTTTAATCACTGACACCAATTCGTCACGGCTCTCGCGCTCATCGACCGGCTTAGACTTCGTCCACCATGACACTTCAAAATCAATTGAAGATGCGCCAAATTCTTTTGCAAAAATCTGAATAGGCTTTTCTTTACTCACTGTTTTGGCACTTTCGACGGCTTTGCGTATTACCTCACGCGATGCATCCACATCTTCATCATAGGCAACACCACAAACCAACGTGATACGGCGTAAATCCCAATCTGTGATAACACGTAATGGATTACTATATAAAATACCATTTGGTACAATAACCAACTCTCCATTGGTTTTACGGATGTAAGTATCACGCATTGTGATTTCTTTCACGCACCCTTCAATGCCTTCGCACTCAATGTAATCATCAATACGCATAGATTTTCTAAGCAAGATAAGAAGCCCCGCCAAGAAATTCTCAAACGTATCCTTAAAGACCAAACCAATCGCAATTGACCCCACTCCAAGACCAGCTAATAACTTAGCAGGCGTCAGGCTCGGCATCGCAATCATCGCGGCTATTAAAATACCAACACCCCAAATCCCCGATCCTATAATCGCCTTCAACGCGCGCACAAGACTTGGACGCATATGTGAATGTTGAACAAGTGTCTTATCGAACACCTTCATAACAACTTTTTTTACAATCCATGTCAGAATAAGAAAAATCGTCGCGGCAATTAAGCCAGGGGCCAGCTCGATTGACGCTTTGGCAAACTGCTCCATTTGGTCAGTAACAATTGCAATCGGGTTTAAATCAATATTCATGCCGTTATCCTTTATTAATATAATGAACCTTTATAGCTGATTTAAGTTCCTTTTTGAAAATCTTTTTGATATAAAACGCTCATAACATAGAGGGAGAGAACAAATGAGTGACATAGAACCCGTTCATATTATTGGCGGTGGTTTAGCTGGATCAGAGGCCGCGTGGCAATGCGCCTCTATGGGCGTGCCTGTGGTTATTCATGAAATGCGCCCTATTCGCAAAACTGAAGCGCACGAAACCGAGTATTGCGCTGAACTTGTTTGCTCCAACTCCTTTCGCTCAGATGATAAGCATTATAACGCAGTTGGCGTGCTTCACGAGGAGATGCGCCTAAACGGGTCATTGATTATGCGTGAGGGCGATAAGGCCGCCGTGCCTGCT
>CALDHI010000153.1 GCA_937941545.1 uncultured Alphaproteobacteria bacterium | reverse complement strand
GATAATCACCTCATCGCCTGCGTTCAATGTTGCCATCATCGCATTATATAGAATTTGCTTTCCGCCTGTCCCGACACTGATTTGCTCACGCGTATAATCAAGGCCGTTGTCGCGTTTGAACTTCGCAATAATAGCGTCTTTAATTTCAGGCGTTCCATCGACGTTGGTGTACTTCGTTTGCCCGTTATCCATAGCCGTTTTGGCCGCATCTTTAATGAAGTCAGGCGTATCAAAATCAGGCTCACCCGCACCAAGGCCAATCACATCACGCCCCGCGGCTTTAAGCTCCTGAGATTTGGCCGCCACCGCCAATGTGGCAGAAGGCTTAATACGGCTTAAACGGTTTGCAAGGATAGACATAGTTTTGGGTACTCCTAAAAATTTAATTAGGAATAAAACTTAAGACTTTTTCAACAATTCATCAAGAGGGATATCGAAGGGAACGTTTTTATCCGCAAGCCAATTTTTCAACGGCTTCATAATCGGGTGTTCCAGCTCTGTTACAATGTAGTTTTGCAGGCGTGGAATATGTTGAATATACGCATCCAAACCACGCTCTAAATAATACTTCGTAAATTGTCCAACGACTTTACAGTGGAAGAACATCGACAAAATCACATACCAATGGTCAAAACCTTCACGCTCTTCATCGCTCATACCTGCACAATATAACGCTTTCATTTCGGCTTTAATATCTTCGGGAACGGTTTGACGGGCATCTTCCAACAGATTCACTAAATCATAGGGCGCTTGAATCCACATAGCGTCTTGGAAATCAATCAACGCATAATCCCCGCCGCTTTTGGGCTTCATGATATTTTCAAGATGATAATCTGCGCAAGCCAATGTCATGGGGCATGGCGTTGCGTCTTTCATTATTTGATTAAAGATAGCGTCAAACTCAGCTAAATCTTCTTCACGGCGTGGATTTTTCGTTGCCGCTGGGATGTAATCTAATGCGAAGAAATTAAGTTTCATACGAGGAATTGAATTTTGTAATTCCACTAACTTTAAGTCATTGGCTGTGCATTGCTTTCTAATCTCAACCAAGACCTCAGTGGCCGT
Organism: uncultured Alphaproteobacteria bacterium; assembly: GCA_937941545.1. Classification (GTDB taxonomy): domain Bacteria; phylum Pseudomonadota; class Alphaproteobacteria; order Micavibrionales; family Micavibrionaceae. Next base: position 3,073 of record CALDHI010000153.1, on the reverse strand, counting down.
ACGGTAAAGGCTGCTACGCTCATCCCCTGCTCTCACAATATCGCCGAAACTGATCTGCCCTAAATCCTCGATAACGGCAAGGCAGGATTGTTCATCATAAAAATAAATTTCAGGAACACGCACGGATTTTGACGCCAAATATTCGCAGACACGGACATAATCTTTAAGACCGGACTCCCATGTCCCATCGCTCATATCCATAAGCAACGCGGTTTTATAACCTTGTAACAAACGGTAATATTCACGACCACCCGTATCAACCATAGCGGGTATTAGCTCCGCGCCTTGCCACTCTGTTCCCGCAAGGAAGTCAGCGTAAATGGAGTCTATTTTTTCGAGAGGTGGGGTCATGGAAAAGTGCCTTAATGTTTAATGTTATTTCGTCATTGCGAGGAATAAAATGACGAAGTTCCTTATTCTTTATTTTGGCTTTTTTTGATGATTTGTTGGATGGCGTCAATATGACTTTGCGAGGCTGTTTTTTTCGCGACGGGGCGCGCATAGGCTTCTTGGCCAAACTCTGCATTTTCACCATCGGCGATGGTTTTCAGCAAATCTAGACCAAAATTTTCTTTGCCTTTTTTATTGGTATTTGTATTGGCTTTTGTTTTTTCAGGTTGGACAGCCTCTGGCTTTTCCTTACCACTCGCTACGCGGTTCACCGCATGGGCGACAATGCCTGTCATGTGTGGGCGCACCAGCTCGTTTAACAATTGAGGGTCTTGCATTGCACGCGCAATAATCAGCTGCGTCGCAGACGTTTGATTGCCGCGCGTGGCTTGCAACGCTTCTTTAATTTTTGAAATAGAATAATGTCTAGACATCGCTTTCTCCTTGTTATCCTCAAATTATAAGCCAAAGCATTATATTTTCATAGTAAATATCGAGGGTTATCCTTACTGAAACGCGACCTCATTAAACGAGCGTAGTTTACGGCTGTGGAGTTTTTCTGGGCCGATATCACGTAAAATCTCCATTGCGCGGATACCCACGCGGAAATGCTGGTTCACGCGCTCCCGATAAAAGCTATCCGCCATACCAGGCAATTTAAGTTGCCCATGGAGCGGTTTATCAGAGACACATAACAGCGTGCCGTATGGCACACGAAAGCGAAACCCATTGGCGGCAATCGTTCCGCTTTCCATATCCAATGCAATAGCACGGCTTTGGGAGAAGCGTTGATTTTGACGGATGGACGCACGAAGCTCCCAGTTCCTATCATCAACAGTAGCCACCGTTCCTGTCCGCATCACTTTTTTGACGTCATGCCCTTCATGCTGTGTGATTTCTTGCACGGCATCTTCAAGCGCCAGTTGAATTTCGGACAGCGCAGGGATTGGAATGGACGGGTGTAAATCTTTGTAAAGAATATTATCTTCGCGCAAATACCCATGCGCCAGAACATAATCGCCCAGCTCCTGCGAATTACGCAAGCCCGCACAATGCCCCAGCATCAGCCAAGCGTAAGGGCGCAACACCGCCACATGGTCGGTAATATTCTTTGCGTTCGATGGTCCAACGCCGATGTTAATCATCGTGATTCCCATGCCGCAATCACGTTTTAAATGATACGCCGACATTTGCGGTGTACGTGCCGACGGGTCAGGTTGAATGAATTCCGTATAGCCATCTTTGCCAATCGTTGCCTCCCCCATTTTAATGAACTCATCAATGTAGAATTGGTAATTGGTTAAGATAACAAAATTTTGGAAATGCTTCGAATTTGTTCCCGTATAATGCTTGAGACGCATCAAGCTTAAATCTGTTCGCGGCGCAGTAAACAGCGCCAGCGGGTTGGGTTGCCCCTCTTTAACAAGGTGCGTTGCATTGGCGATTTGGTCGTCCATGATTTCCAAATCAGGTTGGTCAAACAAGTTAGGCATTTGATCCACATGCTCATCGGACAAATCGGATTCAAGATGAAAATCCTCACCCAGCGCAAAATGAATGGGGATTGGCGTATCACTCACCCCTATTTCAATTTCACAATCATGGTTTTCAAGGAGATGCTCGAACTGCTCAACGTAATAGCGATTATAGATGTCAGGGCGCGTCAGCGTGGTTTCGTATACGCCCGGCTTTGACACAAAGCCATAAGAATAGCGCTTGCCCGAAGACAGTTTTTTATAATTTTGCTCGGTGACGTTAATGCGCGCATACGGGTAAAAACCGCGTATTTTCTTCTTGGGCAACTTGCCATTTGAAAAGCTCTCAAATTCGTCACACATAAAGGCACGTTGCGCTTGGTATATTTTATAAACCTGAGCGTACGCCTTCTTTGCGTCTTTAAATTTCTTAGGGGATGTTGTGCGTAATGATTTAACCATATGATATTATAGGGTAAATTGGTTAAGAAGGGAATAATTGAATTATCTATCGCGTCTCCAAAAATCTGAAGCGCCAGGGTTTTGACCTAGATAACGACGATGACGCTCCATATCCTTTTCTGAAGGGGCTACATATTGCCGCGGCGGTTCTTGCTGTGTCGTCTTTTCTGGGGTGGATGGTTGCGCATTATAGCCAAAAGCGCTTTTTAACTCAAACCAAGATGTTGGAATTTTATATTTCATAACACAATTATTAATCAAATTTAGTCATGGATGTCAATATGTTTTGATCGCATCTACAACAATTATAAACATATTATCGCTCGCTTCTCGGGTGTTAAAACCAGCATTGACATTATGATTAACAATCTTATTTCTTTTAGTTTAGCTATTGACATAAAAATATAAACGCATTGCTATTGATTATGTCAGACTTTTTCAAGAGCGCCTCTTTAGCGACGATACTTAGTGTCTCTAGCGGAATAGCAATGAGTGATGGTACAAATAATTACGGAATAAATCCTATGGACTCAGTAGGTGATAGCTGGGGACTTTTAGAAGTTTTTCCAAATGAAGGTGATAAATATTCATTAGGTTTGGACAACATAAGTTTTGAACAATGCGAAGACATCGCAAAATACTCTCTCAATAATCCCAACAATCAAATTTCTCATCTATTTTGTGCAACTGCCGATCAAGAAAATCAACAAAAAACTATATGTATTAGCACATCCGATGGCCCCATA
>CALDHI010000152.1 GCA_937941545.1 uncultured Alphaproteobacteria bacterium | reverse complement strand
AGTGAGGAACCCGTCAAATGAAATGACGGAGCCATTGGCGCGTAAAACAACGTCATCTGTGCCGTCGGACATATCCACGGCGACTTGATCCATCACCGCGTTTTCCATTTGCGATGCCATGGTGCGTTTCCAAATCAAATCGTAAAGACGCTTGGCATCAAATTCCATTGAGATGTTTTTAGGCAGTTTGGATAAATCCGTCGGGCGGATGGCTTCATGCGCCTCTTGGGCGTTTTTGGCTTTAGACTTATAAAGACGCGGGGCATCTGGCAAATATTTATCGCCATAATCTTTTTTGATGAGCGAGCGGGCTTGTGCCACGGCATCGGCGGATAGGGTTGTGCCATCCGTTCTCATATAGGTAATAAGCCCAGCTTCATAGAGTTGTTGAGCGCAACGCATCGTTTGGGACGCGGACAGCCCCAATTTACGCGAGCCTTCCATTTGCATGGAGGACGTAATGAACGGCGCGTAAGGGTTACGGCGTGCTTGCTTCTTTTCAATCTTGGTGATTTTTAAGTTCTTGGATTTAATCCGTGCGGCGGCTTTGTTTGAATCCGCTTCGCTGCCTATGTCCAACTTGCCAAGCTTGTTACCAGACAATGTAGTCAGGCGCGCGGTGAAGGGTGCACCGTCTTTGGATTGGAGCAATGTTTCAAGTGACCAATATTCTTGCGGGTTGAAGGCTTCAATCTCTGCCTCACGCTCGCAAATCAGACGCAGCGCCACAGATTGCACACGCCCCGCAGAGCGTGACCCAGGGAGTTTACGCCATAAAATAGGCGAAATGTTAAAGCCCACAAGGTAATCAAGTGCACGACGCGCCATGTACGCATTAATCAAATCATCGTCTAATTTACGCGCTTGTTTAAATGCCTCTTGCACGGCAGTTTTGGTGATTTCGTTAAATGCCACGCGGTGGACGGCTTTGCCTTTAAGAAGTTTAGCGTCTTCTAAAATCTCATTGATGTGCCATGAAATTGCCTCGCCCTCTCTATCCGGGTCAGTTGCGAGCCAGACAACGTCAGCGGCTTTGACGAGTTTTTTGATATCGGAAACATTTTTCTTTGCGCGATCACCCAGTTGCCAGCGCATTTTGAAATCTTCATCCGGCAAAACAGAGCCGTCTTTATTAACCAAATCACGAACATGACCATAAGAAGCAATCACGGCATAATCAGTGCCAAGATACTTATTAATGGTCTTCGCCTTGGCGGGGGACTCTACGATTACGACGTTTGATGCGCTCATGTTATAAATTCTTTTTCGAAAAATATTTGACTATGTTTATCTCTACGATTTTCTAATCTTGCTATCTCAATATAGTTGTTTTGTGTGTAAAATTGAGGTCCTTGATATGAAAATGTAGAAACAGTAATTTTGTTACAATTATTATTTTTTGCAGTTTTTTCTAGTTCTTTTAATAAATCTGTTCCAATGTTTTCGTTACGAAATGCTTTTCCAACGATTAGTTCTTCTATATAAAAAGTTTTTCCAAAAGTATGTCCGCGTCCTGCAGCAACAATTTTGTTATTACGTTTTACAGATATTGATGTGATTTTCCTTACAATACCAGCTTCTTCTTTATTGTGGTGATGAAATGCATCATTTATAAAGTTAGTTACCTCGATGGGAACTTGTTTATGAACTTGATATTCTAATTTAACCATATTTTATTCGTCCAAAAGGGCAATTCGGTTGCCGGGAAGGCGTTGTAATCGTCCTGCTAGTTCTAATTCTAATATTGCCATTTGCATGGCAGGCAATGACAAATGACAGCTTCGCGCCAATTCGTCAACCCCCACGGGAAGTTGCGATATATTCTGTAAAATTAAATCACGCGTTTCATCAACGTCTTTTTCGTCCGTCTCGGCGTCGCTCACTTCATGGAGGTTGGCAGATTGTGAGGCGCTGTCGAATAAAGTGGAGGGCATTGTATCTCGCCCAAAGCTGTTAATGTTATCAAGGATATCTTGGGCGCACGTAATCAAAATTGCGCCCTCTTTAATAAGCTTGTTCGGCCCAGCGGCGCGGGGATCAGCGGGATAGCCGGGAACGGCATAGACATCGCGCCCTTGTTCCCCCGCCATACGTGCGGTGATGAGTGAGCCTGATTTGACGGTGGCTTCCACGACAACAACGCCCGTCGACAGGCCAGAGACAATGCGGTTTCGTTTAGGAAACAGGCGTGCGGCGGGCTCCATCCCCAGCGGGCTTTCGGCAATGACTAAGCCACGTTCGCAGATACTCTTATAAAGTGCTGTATTTTCACGGGGGTATATGACGTCTATGCCGCCCGCGACCACGGCAATAGTGCCTGTTTTCAGCGCGCCTTCATGAACGGCGGTATCAATTCCGCGTGCCAAGCCAGAGACAATAATTTGTCCCGCTTGACCCAGTTCAGCGGCAAGGGCAGTGCCGAATTTCTTGGCATTCAGGGAGGCATTACGCGCACCAACCATAGCAAGGCAGGGCGCGCGGGCGATATTAATGTCACCGATATAAGACAAAACAGGTGGGGCGTCATCCGTGGCGGCAAGGGAAAGGGGGTAGGCATCTTCGCCTGAACACACCATGTCACCGCCTAGCTTAACGAGGGCGTCATATTCACGCTCAATTGTTTTAAAATCAGGCGCTTTGAGTGGTTTTTTACGCCCGCCTTTTTTGGCCAGCGCGGGCAGGGCATCAAGCGCGTTTTTAGCAGAGCCATAAAATTCGAGGAGTTTATAAAACGTCACAGGCCCAATATTTTCTGTGCGAAATAGGCGAAGCCAAGCGAGCTTTTCTTCCGCTGTGAAAATAATTTTTGATTGAGGGGCGGTGAGGCTCATTCTTATTTCTTTTTCTTCTTGCCGATTTTAGGCTCAGTTCCCGCAAATAGGCGTTTGATGTTGTCACGATGTTTGATGTAAACGATTGCAGAGATAATCGCGCAAACGGCGGAAAGGTTGGGGTCGTTATATAAGTAATGCGCAACAAGTGGCGTAGACCCCACCGCAATAAGGGCGGATAAAGAAGATATACGTGAGATAAGCGCAGAGACAAACCAGATACCACAAGCGGCCAAGCCGACAGGCCATGCCAAAGCGAGGAGCGTACCCAGTGTGGTGGCAACGCCTTTACCGCCCTTGAATTTTAAAAACACGGGATAGCAATGACCAATAATAGCGAACAAGCCCGCCAGCAGAGCCGCGTTAAATCCAAAAAAGTATAGGGCAATAAGAACCGCGATTGCTCCTTTACCGCTGTCTAATAATAACGTGGCAAGCGCCAATGGTTTGTTACCTGTCCTCAAGACGTTGGTTGCGCCAATGTTACCAGAGCCGATTTTACGAATATCGCCAAGACCAAACAATTTACACAACACTAAACCGAATGGAATTGACCCTATTATAAAGGCCATGAATGGGAAGATAAAATAAAATTCAATACCTGGAAGGTGAATCATATTCCCACTAATAGTATTCATAGCGTAAGCCTGTGTAATCATCTACTTATTCTCCATTAACAACGCCATGACCGCCATGCGGATGGGGACGCTGTTTTTGACTTGGTCTAAAATGAGGGTGTTTTCTTTGTCGTCGGCCACGGCGTCATCCAATTGCACGCCGCGTATGATAGGGCCGGGGGCGAGAACGATGACATCATCATTGGCGTATCTTAGTTTTTCTTTTGTTAAACCATATTCTTCGAAGTAGGCACTTTCGGACGTAATAGGAGAGCCTTCCATGCGTTCTAAATAAATACGATCTGAGATAATGATATCGACGTTTCTTAATCCTTTTTCTAAAGAAAAGAATTTTTGAATATCGGCAACGGGGAATTTTTCAGGCATTAAAAGCTCAGGCGCGATAACATGAATTTTTGCGCCCAGCTTGTCAAAAATACGCATGTTGGAATTGGCAACGCGGCTGTGCGCGATATCGCCAATCATCGCAATTGTCTTGCCTGCAACGTCGCCAAGTTTGCGCTGGATTGTGAGGGCATCAAGTAATGCCTGCGTTGGGTGTTCGCGCCAGCTATCGCCTGCGTTAATCACGGGGCAATCGACAAGTTTTGAGACCACAACGGGCGCGCCATATTCGCTGTGACGTATCACAATGGC
>CALDHI010000151.1 GCA_937941545.1 uncultured Alphaproteobacteria bacterium | reverse complement strand
GCATGAACACGGATTTTTATGAGTTGGTTGCGTTGGCGTTTGATGATGTCAAAGCGGAAATCATAGAAAGTAAAGCTTTGCCCCGCTTCGGGAACGGCTTGCGCTTCATGGATGATTAAGCCCGCCAACGTGGAATAATCTTCATCATCAGGCAGGCTCCAATCAAATTCACGATTTAAATCCCGAATGGTCACATCGCCATCAATAAGATAACTGCCGTCATTTTGCTTACGCGCCCCAATAACGACCTCATCTTCTTCGTCGTCAATCTCGCCCACAATTTCCTCAAGAATATCTTCCAGCGTCACAATCCCCAGATAGCTTCCATATTCATCGACCACAACCGCGAAATGCTCACGACGGGATTTGAATTGCTGCATTTGGTCATACAAGCTGGTGGCTTCTGGCACAAACCACGCATCGGTCGCCAAATCCTCAATATTCAAATCATCAAGATTTTCGTCCTTCTTCTCACGCGCTTTTAACTCCCGCATCAACGCCTTGGCATGAAGCACGCCGATGATGTTATCAGTATCTTCACGATAAACTGGCATCCGCGTGTAGGGACTATCGAGCGCTTCTTGCACGATTTTTTCAATCGGATCGGACGCATCCAACATCGAGACATTTTTACGGTGCGTCATGATTTCTTCGATATCAACCTCAAACAAATCAAGGACGGAGCGAAGCATCGCGCGTTGTTGTTGCGTCTCAATATCTTCACCCTCGTGAAGCTCAATCACGCCGCGCAGCACTTCCATATGGGAATTCCCCGCCGCACTACCCATATCCGCACCAACCAGTTTCAAGACAAATCCCACAATCTTATTGACGACTTCCGCAATCGGAAAGAACACCCAAATCACCACACGGATGATCGGCGCAATCGCTACTGACATTTTATCCGCATGACGCAACGCGTACGTCTTAGGCAGTACTTCCGCAAAAATCAAAACTAACAGCGTCATGATAAGCGTGGCATAGACCACCCCACTTTCGCCAAACATACCAATCAGAACACTGGTCGCAAACGCAGACGCCAAGATATTGACGAGGTTATTACCCAGTAACAACGCGCCAATCATACGGTCTTTACGCTCACGAATTTTATTCACGATTCCCGCGCGCTTATTGCCTTCTTTTTCCCAATTATGAAGTCGGGATTTGGACGCCGCCGTCAACGCCGTTTCTGAGCCAGAGAAAAACCCTGACAGCAATAGCAAAACAAGCACGATAAGGGCGGGGACTAATAATTCCATTTATTTCAAACTCTCTGTAACAACCTGTTCAACCAATTTCAAATCTACGTCAAAGCTTTGGAAAGCCTGCCCAATAACGCGCGTTAGGATAAAGCCGATTTTATTATCAACCGCTTTTTTATCTCCCGCCATCAACGCGACTAATTCTGCCGCGTCATGACGCAATGCAGGTGAAATTTGTGAGGCTTTGGTTTTCAAGCCCACTTGCCTGAAATGCGCTTTCACTTTTTCTAAATCCTCTAATGAACACAGCGCCATTTTAACAGACAGCTCAAACGCCATCACAATCCCAATCGCAACCGCTTCGCCATGAAGCAAGCGCCCATCATATCCCGCAGACGCCTCCAAGGCATGCGCGAAGGTATGCCCTAAATTTAACAGCGCCCGCTGGCCTTTTTCATGTTCATCCGCCGCGACGATATCCGCCTTGGCTTGGCAAGATACCTCAACCGCGTGCGTAATCGCTTCACTCTCCAGCTTTAATATCTTTTCATTATTCTCACTTAACCAATCGAAAAAATCTGGCTTATTAATAAGTCCATATTTTACAATCTCTCCATATCCCGCCAAAACCTCACGCGCGGGCAACGTGCCTAACGTGCCAATATCACACAGAACGGCTTGGGGTTGATAAAAACTACCCACTAGGTTCTTGCCTTGCGCTGTATTAATGCCGGTTTTACCGCCAACGGAGCTATCAACTTGGGATAACACCGTGGTTGGGATTTGCACAAACGGAATACCGCGCATTACGATAGAGGCCACGAAGCCGCCTAAATCGCCAATAACGCCGCCGCCAACAACAATCAGCAAGCTATTGCGATCCACCTTGTTTTCTAACAACCAATCAAGTGTGTTTTGAAGGCCATCATAGGATTTCGTCGGCTCACCGCCTTTTAACCCAAGGCTTTTGCATTCTAACACTTTACCCGCTAAGGCTTCTTCTAAAATCTGAACATAAGGATAGGTATTCTTATCAAACAGAATGAATGTCTTCTTGCCCAAACAAGATTCAGGGATAAGGCTCCCCGCCTGTTCCAACAAAGCTTTCCCAATATGGATGTCGTAGGATCTATCCCCTAGCTCAACGTGTACTTTACTTATTGTCATGATGCCTCAAATATTAAACGCTTGGTAAGTCATTGTATAGAGCCTGCAACACTCTATTCAGGGTTTCTTGCGGTGTCTCATCTTTCGTGTCCACCAATATGCGTGCTTCTTTATAACGTGGATATCGTAAATCAATCAGCTCGGCTAATACAACAGTAGGACTTTGATCTTTAAATAAAGGTCGCCCTGCGCCACTGCCCACGCGCTTTATTAAAGTATCCAATTCCGCTTGTAGAAAAACCGAAATTGTTTTGTCTTTTATATAGTCACGCGTTTTATCATTCATAAACGCACCGCCGCCTGTGCCAATTACGCGCAAATCATCTTGCGCCGTTAAGTTTTTGAGGATGTCCCGCTCCAACTCACGAAAATAAGCTTCGCCTTTACTCTCAAATATCTCAGGAATACTCAGTCCCGCTTGTGTCACAATCTCCGCATCGGAATCAATAAACGGCCAATCCAGCTCATTCGCTAGTAATCTTCCGACTGAGCTTTTGCCACTGCCCATTAAACCAACCAGCGTAATAGACTGATCCAGCTTTGTTTTTATCTTTTTAATCAATATGTTGTTCATCAAAATGACCATAATGCGCCTGGATGAAAACTTCAATTGCATTTAACACTTGTCTTAATTATTATTAATTGAACTTATAACCGCTTCATATAGGAAGCTTAGCAAGGTAACGCGCATGGCATTTTTGAAAATCCTCTTTATCGCATTTTTTATGTTCTTACTGGCTGGATTCGCTTATTTTGCCATTATGGACATCCCTGTTGAGCAAAAAGACGTTACGATTGTAGTGTCAGAGACAAAATAATTTCAGGAAATTTAGGCGAATTTTAGTATAAATGATGTGATTTTAAGCCCTGCACTCTCAAAATGCGTACGAATCGTTTGTTAAAATCGGCTTATTTAAACGAGAACAGCCTTATTTATTCTCATTCTAAAATTTTAAAACAAAATTACGTCTTCACAAAACGTAATATTATGACAATTTAAACGCTCTCAGTGACATTTTTAACTAAAGAGCTACACCACACTAAGAAAACTATGTAAAAAGCGTGATTTTATTAAGTTTTTGGTTGACAAAGACGTTAATATTTCCAATAATCCCCTTGTTGTTTATGAAAAACACTCTAATTTAGAAAATAATAGATTAAAAAATAAAAATCAGTGCGTAACTAACATGTGTAACTTGCTAAAATAAATAAACATAACTATATATGTGATTAAGTTTACTTATTGTAATGAATCATATAAATAACAATACGCTTAGATGAATAGCTCTGGGGATAACCTTGGGGATGAAACATTTAAAATGTTGATAAATCTAGGTAATATGGGGTTAATAGATCAAGCGTTTACCCTTGCTAATCAAGAATTGGCAGCTATAATGCTTAATGAAACTAAAGGAGAATAAAACTATGGCTCGTCCAGGACGCCCAAAAATGCCTAAACCAGACCTACACGCAACAGTGGAGGCTTTTTTAGACATGTTAACCGCGGAACGCGGTGCCGCAATGAACACTCGCCAAGCATATTTTAGAGATCTTGCGGATGTAACTGCTTATCTTCGCAGCGAAAAGAAATCCGATTTGGATCGCGCTACGACAGATGAATTGAAAGATTACATCGAATATCTAACAAACAAAATTCACGTTAAAGGTGAAAATAAAGCACAAATCGCTGTACGTACAGTGGCGCGTCGTTTGTCTGCTATGCGTCAATATTACCGTTACCTTGTTTCAGAAAACGTACGTGACAGTGACCCAACATCAACAATCGAAAGCCCTAAGCAAGGCCGCACATTGCCAAAAACATTAAGTGAAGCAGAAGTTGCTCAACTTATTAAAACTGCAGGTATCGGCGGTGGTGGTGACAGCATTCGTTTGGTTTGTTTGCTTGAAATGCTTTATGCAACAGGTCTTCGTGTTTCTGAATTGGTTGGCCTTCAAATGGCGGCCATCGGTGAGAACACTGAATTCTTAACGGTTGAAGGTAAAGGCGGTCGTGAGCGTATGATCCCTCTTTCTGAGCCTGCTCAAAAAGCAATCGGAAATTATCTTGCTATTCGTCCTCAATTCATCGGTATTGAGAATAAAGATGCACAGGATAAATCATTCTTCCCATCTAAAACGTCTGAAAGCGGTCATTTGACTCGTCAGCGTTTTGCACAACTCCTTAAAGACTTAGCACGTGATGCAGAAGTTGAAGAAGCGCGCGTTAGCCCGCATATCCTTCGTCATGCGTTCGCGACACATCTTCTAAGCCGTGGTGCAGATCTTCGCTCCGTTCAAAAAATGTTAGGTCATGCCGATATTGCAACAACGCAAATCTACACGCATATTATGAACCAAGATTTAAAAGATGCGGTTGAGGAAAGTCACCCAATCGCTAAAGAAGGTAAAAAGTAAAAATTACCTGAATAACTCATTTTAATTGGGCGGTCTTGACCTTGTGTCATACCGCCCTTTTTGCTATTAATAACGTTAATTTGAACAAACATGGATGCATTCAATGTCACAGCTGGAATTTGAAAAACCAATATTAGACCTAGAAGGTAAAATATTAGAACTTCGCAATTTAGAGAGCGATTCAGAGGTTGATATTGAGTCTGAAATATCCCGTATGGAAAAAAAGAAGGACAAGCTTCTTCATTCAACCTACGGCAAGCTAACTCCTGCACAAAAAGTGCAAGTGGCACGTCACCAAAACCGTCCTCATTACATGGACTATATCAAAGGCATGATTGATGATTATTCCCCTTTGGCAGGCGATCGTAATTTTGCCGATGATGATGCCATGGAAGGCGGCATTGGCCGTTTCCAAGGGCAAACAGTTATCATCATGGGACAAGAACGTGGCCATGACACAGAAAGCCGTATCAAACATAACTTTGGCATGGCGCGCCCCGAAGGATATCGTAAGGCACAACGCTTGATGAAGATGGCGCAGCGCTTTCAAATCCCCGTTATCACACTTGTAGATACTGCGGGTGCCTACCCTGGCCTTGGCGCGGAAGAGCGCGGCCAAGCCGAAGCGATTGCCAAGTCTATTGAGACATGCCTAAACCTGACTGTCCCTATTATCTCTATCGTTATCGGCGAAGGTGGGTCTGGCGGGGCGATTGCCATTGCCGCCGCAGATAAAATTTATATGTTGGAGCATGCTATTTATTCGGTCATCTCCCCCGAAGGCTGTGCCTCCATTTTATGGCGCGACGCCAGCCATGCTAGCGAAGCCGCCACGGCATTGAAAATTACCGCACAAGATATCTATGACCTTAAATTAATTGATGGCATTATTAAAGAGCCAGTCGGTGGCGCCCATCGCGCCAAACAAGAAACGATTGATAATGTGGCAAAACAAATCGCGACAGGTCTTAATCAAATGACGCCATGGAAAGAAGATAAAATCATCAAATCTCGTCGTGCAAAATTCTTAGCCTTCACCCGTAGAAGTTAAAAAGTAGACTTACATTTTTTATTTTTATATCATTAATGAAGAAGGCAAATATAACCTTATATACCTTCTTTAATGAATGGCTTTGTGGCGTTGATAATTATATTACACCACAAAACTTTAAAAACAGGAATAAAAATCTATACGATTAAATACTTATATTCGACCGTCCTCGTTCTGATTTTTTTCTTTTTTCCCTAAATGCGGGGCAAGACGCGAAGACATTCCGTCTTCTGATAGTAATTTGTCGTCATTATCCGCCGCAGCATGAGCGCGACCATTCACAACTTTTTTACTATTAGAAGACCAGTTTTGTTCCATCCCAGCGCGACGCTTCATATTCATAAAGCTACCATGCCCAGCCCTGTCATGTCCGTTTTCCGTGGCGGCGGCGCGATAATATAGCATCAAGAACACCCTGATGGCGGCGGTTAAAGACGTTTTTTCATCTTTACGCATCGCAATTAAAGAACAGATATCATGAATTGTGCATGTTTCTCGCTTTGCTATATTTTTTAACTCGCACCACATTTCAGGCTCTAACCGAACAGAGGTACGCTTTTCTGATACTTTTATGTTCTTTGATATAAGTGAGCTTTTTACTTGATAATACGTATTTTCTTCCATTTTAATCCCTATTGTTGCATTAATCTTATCTAAAATCAGCTAAACACAATGAATACTTATGCAACCTATGGTTACACTAGTGTTTCAATTAAACAACCATTAGTTGTTTTTATTTTTAGTTATATGGGGATTATTTTGAAATTTTAATGCTTAAAGCATGAATTTTTTGCATTTCAACAGCCAGAATTTTGTGTATTTTACGCTCGCGTTCAACATATTTTAGGGCGCTTAATACATCCGATTGGATATTAATTTTAAAATGACTTTCACCGCTTCCGTCATCCCCTGCATGCCCTGCGTGAAGATGACTTTGATTGATAACTTCCAGATTCTGAGGATCAAGAGCGTCTTGTAATTTTTGGGTCATAATTTGGGTCAGTGACATTATTTTTGTGTTATCTTTTAAATCAAGGTTGCGACAAGGTGATAGCATAGAGTATAAGGAAACATGCCAAAAATCCACCTAAAACCAAACTCACCAGAATATGATAATGCGAAAAAACCCAGCGCGTCATCAAAAGCATGTGATATGCCTGGCTGTCCCGATGAAGGAGAATTTCGTGCGCCTAAGGACAGGTCTTTATCGAGCCATCATTTGTTCTGCCAACGGCATATTACGGAATATAATCGTGCGTGGAATTTCTTTGATGGGATGAACCAACGCGAAGTGGAAGAGCATATTTTAAAGAGCATGTTTGGCGATCGTCCGACATGGCGTTCAGATTCCGATGGAATGGCCGAAGAGAATTTGCGCAGGCAAGCCTATGCATTCCATGGTATGGGGGGAACGGATGATCATGCGTCACGGGCGTGGCATGAGTACGAGCAAAATAAGAATCAGGTGGATCAAACCAGCGCGGAATTTGAAGCGATGTCGATTTTTGGCATTGCCCCGCCTGTTGATTTGGATAAAATTAAAACACAGTACAAAAAACTGGCGAAGAAATATCATCCAGACGTGAATAGAGACGACCCCAAAGCCGAAGAACAATTGAAAAAAATCAATATGGCCTATACGGTATTGAAGCTGGCTTACCAAAAATTTGATAATCTGGAAGATGAGCCAGATGAGAAAAAGAAAAGAAGATAGATAATGGCCAAGAACGAACAAGAAAATGAAATGACGTCCGCCTCTTTTGACATGACGAAGGTCAAAACAAAGGAAGGGAAATATACGTCTATTCCAGATACTAAATATGATGTGCGTGAAACTTTCGGGCTTGATATTGATTGGCAAGTGCCGGGCTATGCGGAAGACAGCCCCAATGTCCCGAAGATTGACCCGACTTACCAATTTGACCATGACACGACGATGGCGATTTTAGCGGGCTTTGCGCATAATCGCCGTGTCATGGTGCAAGGATATCATGGAACAGGGAAATCCACCCATATTGAGCAAGTCGCCGCGCGCCTGAATTGGCCATGTGTGCGTATCAACATGGACAGTCATGTGAGCCGTATTGATTTGCTGGGCAAGGATATGATTGTCTTGCAAGAAGGCAAGCAAATCACGCGCTTCCAAGAAGGTTTATTGCCATGGGCGATACAAAATAATGTGGCATTGGTGTTTGATGAATATGATGCGGGGCGTCCAGATGTGATGTTTGTTATTCAACGTGTGTTGGAAGCCGAAGGGAAGCTGACGTTGCTGGATCAGAATGTTGTCATCCGCCCTCACCCTGCGTTTAGATTGTTTGCCACCGCCAATACGGTGGGCTTGGGTGATACAACGGGTTTGTATCACGGCACGCAACAAATCAACCAAGCGCAGATGGATAGATGGAATATCGTCGCGCAGTTGAACTACCTCGATCATCAAAAAGAGATTGATATTGTGGTGGCGAAAATGCCTGATATGGATACGGCAGATGGGCTGGAGACAATTGACAGCATGGTGCGTATGGCATCATTGACGCGCCAAGGTTTTATCAATGGTGATTTATCAACGCTCATGAGCCCACGGACGGTGCTAAGCTGGGCCGAGAATTACCGCATCTTTGGCGACAAAGAACTGTCTTTTCGCTATGCCTTCATGAATAAATGCGACGAAATGGAATGGCCAACGATAAATGAGTATTATCAACGGTGCTTTGGGGTGGAGTTGTTAGTGCCAAGCACCTAACGGAGCAAAAGCTGGTGGAGGACTGTGAATTTCAAAAGCACTCGCATTATATGACATCGTTTTATAATCAGCTAAACGTTCTGTAAGAATAGGTTTTTCCCCTTCGCTATCATGCACTGTTAATTCAAGTTTTGCGGCATTTTTAAATTGGAGCATTCGTATTTGAGCTGTCCCTTTTTGAATATAAGGAAGATTATCAGAAACAATTAGATATACATTTCCCGCAGGGTCATGTTTATGGACTTGAGAAAAACCATCTTGCTGTTTCTTATCAACAACAACTAACGCCCCAACCAAGCTTTTATTATTATATTGTTCATGAATTGCGCTTGTCATTCTTGGGTTCCTCTTTCAATTGGTATTAAAATTACACCATAAACCAAGATTTGCATTATGTCAAATAAAAACAACCATTTTGAAAACTTTAAAACTGCCACAGCGGCGACTTTACGCGCGATGGCGGGTAAGAAGAATTATGGGGTGAATTTTAACAGCCAAGAACAGTTTGACCGCCCCTTAAGAAGAAGAAGAAGAAGCGACCTTACCTGCTCTAGAGAATTTAATATGATTTTACAAAAAATATTTTTGTAAATATCTATGCCGCCAGCTCTAACCCTAGTTTTGACAGTTCAATTTGTGTGGCTTGGCGCCCTGCTGCGTTTAGTCGATATTCTGTGATTGGTTTATTCTGTTTATTCTGCTTATTCAGCGTTTCAGAATAGCGCCAATCCACCTGACCTAAATCTATGGCTCTGTTAGCCATGGGATAAACTGTATTATTTGTAAGCCCTGTTTTAGCAACAAGTTGCGTTACAGGGATAAAGCCATCGCTTTGTGCCAAAGTGGCAAACACCTGAACTAAGGCAAGAGATGAGCGAGTGCCGAAAGGTTGCAGACCAACATTCATAACCCCATCTGAAGATGGAAGTAGATTTAGCTTTTTCAATTGAGCCTTTATTTCATTACGGCCCTTGCGGGTTGGCTTATAATACTGTCTTGGTTCAAGGTTAAAACGATGCTTATTGATAGGCTCAGGAGAGCAATTCAAAAATCCATCATCATATAAATCATATAAAGCTGTATATGTTTTTCCTATATTAAGGTTTAAATGAGTTGAAAGGTCTTGACCAAATTTTGCTTTAGAGCATTTAGCAAACGCAACCATCAATTTTAATTTAGGGATTGTATCAATCATCATAACTCTTTTTAATAAGACTTAGAAAGTAACTGAATATATAAATTATGTCAAACAAAAGCAATCATTTCGAAAACTTCAAAACTGCCACAGCGGCGACCCTGCGCGCTATGGCGGGTAAGAAGAATTATGGGGTGAATTTTAACAGCCAAGAGCGGTTTGACCGCCCGACCAATCCACAAGAAGAAGCAACCTCCCTGCCTGCGCCAGATGAGGATTTAGAGAATACCGCCCTGACCCGTGGGGCGAGTGACGCAAAGGCGTTGCGCTTGCAACATCATGAATCAAGCGTGCATCTTGAGAACGCCCCCCTCGACCTGACGGCGCGTAGTGTTTTTGATGCGTTGGAACAAGCGCGGGTGGAGGCGATTGGCGCGAACCAAATGGCGGGTGTGAAAGACAACCTCAACCAAACGTTGAATGAAAAATGCTCAAAGCTTGGCTATGATAAATTGCAAAGCCGTGAAGATAGTAATATCGCGGATGCCATTCATGCCTATGCCCGCCTACAATTTACGGACGAGCCTGTTCCGCCCAACGCCAAGACGCTGATTGATAAGTGGCAACCGCATATAGAAAAGCAATTATCGCCAGAGATTTTAGAGGGGTTAAAAACATCCCTAAACAATCAAGAAGCGTACGCCCAAGCATCGCGTCAATTTATGATGGCACTCAACTTGATTGCCTCGGACGAAGGGGATGCCCCCAGCAACGAGCTTGAAACGCAAGAAGATACAGGCGAAGGCACACCAGACGAGCAAGAGCAAAGCGAAGAGGAAGCCAGCACTCAAGAGCAAGACGGCGCGCAAACCGAGGACGGCACACAACAAGAAAGCGATGAGACGCAAGATGTTGGCGAAGACACAGGCGACGCCGAACAAGACGGTAGCGACCAAATGATGCAAGGGTCAGACGAAGACCCCGCCCCTGCCGACATGCAACGCCCCGACAGCCTCGCCAGTCATCCCGATGGATTTTATCCCGTTTACAGTCGTGCGTTCGATGAGATTATTGGTGCAGAGGATTTAGCAGAGCCAGAGGAATTGGCGCGTCTGCGTCGGTTGCTTGATCAACAATTACAAAATCAACAAGGCATTGTCTCGAAACTGGCGAACCGCTTACAGCGTAAATTAATGGCGCAACAACAACGAAGCTGGCAATTTGATTTGGAAGAAGGCGTTTTGGATGCCTCAAAACTGACCCGTATCATCACAGGTGCGGACGTTCCACGTGCATTCAAGATGGAAAAAGAAACAGAGTTTCGTGACACGGTGGTGACGATATTGATTGATAATTCAGGCTCTATGCGGGGTCGCCCGATTACGTTGGCCGCCATTAGTGCCGATATTCTATCGCGTACATTGGAGCGTTGCGGCGTGAAGGTGGAGATTTTGGGCTTTACCACCCGCGCATGGAAAGGCGGCAAGGCGCGTGATCTTTGGATTGAAAATGGTCGCCCCCCTGCCCCTGGTCGCCTGAATGATATTCGACATATTATATATAAGAACGCCGATGCGCCCCTACGCAGAGCGCGGAATAATCTGGGGTTGATGCTGAAAGAAGGTATCTTGAAAGAAAATATTGATGGCGAGGCGTTGGTGTGGGCGCATAACCGCCTTGCCCGCCGCGCCGAACAACGAAAGATTTTGATGGTGATATCGGATGGCGCGCCCGTGGATGATTCAACACTGTCCGTGAACCCCGCCAATTTGCTGGAGGCGGATTTGCATCATGTCATTAATTGGATTGAAGGATTAAACCAAGTGGAGCTGACCGCGATTGGCATTGGGCATGACGTGACACGCTATTATGATCGCTCGTTGACCATTACAGATGTCAATGAGCTGGCCAATGCCCTTGTGAGTAGGTTAGAGAAAATGTTTGAGTTGCGGTGATATTTTTTGCACAATAATTTTATGGATGATACTCCGTATAGAGACAAAGCCCGCATAGCCAACCTGCGCACCGCAGCATCCGCTTTACGCGCTGCTCCCAACGCCAAAAAGGGTAATGAAGCATATGAAAGCGCATTGTACCGTGTAGAAAAACTTACTTGTGAGTTTAACTCAACACGATATGTATTAGAAACGATTGATGCCCAACTCGACTTTCCTTTATTCACAACGCCTAAATCCCCTATATAATTGCCTATTAACAAAGGCAACACTCTTAAATTAACCCTTCGCGTCTGCGTATCTTCGTGGTAAATATCTTTTATGAGCAAAGATAAAAACAAAACTAGTATTTATAAACCTAAACCGATAAGTGGCTTTCCTGAATGGTTGCCTGAATTGCGTATGGCGGAGCAACGGTGGTTTGACCATATTCGTAAAACATTTGAGAGCTATGGCTTTGCCTCGATTGAAACGCCGAGCGTTGAGGAGATTGACGTGCTGCTAGCCAAAGGCGAAGTGGATAAAGAGATTTATGTGTTGGAGCGTCTGCATAGAAATGAAGACGACAGCAAAGATGCGCGCCTTGCGTTGCATTTTGACCAGACCGTGCCGTTTGCGCGTTATACGGCGCAACATTTTAATGACCTGACATTTCCGTTTAAGCGATATCAGATGCAACGCGTTTGGCGCGGCGAAAGACCGCAAATGGGTCGCCAACGTGAATTTTATCAATGTGATATTGATGTGATTGCGGTGGATAACCTGCCGCTGTCCTATGATGCCGAAATGGTCGCCGTGGCCTATGAAGCTTTGGCGGGTTTAGGTATCGGGAATGTGCAAGTACGGATTAGTAATCGTAAGATTTTACTAGGCCTATTAGAGAGCATGAACATTGCTACCCCTGTTTCGATTACGCAAATCATTGATAAAATTGAAAAACTATCCCCTGAAGTTATTGAAGGACTTCTAAGGGACGAAGGATTAACAGACGCCCAACTCTACAAGATTATCAACCTTTCAAAAACGAAAGGCTCTGTTGATCACTTGAAGGCTATAGAAAGTCAAAATGACACTATGACCGAAGGTATCGAAGAGCTTATTGAAGTACTTAATAATCTCGCCCATCTTCCTAAAAATGCAGTCGTCGCTGACCTGTCCATCGTGCGTGGTCTGGATTATTACACGGGGACTGTGTATGAGACGCAATTGCTGGATGTAGAAGGCTTCACGAGTTCTATTTGTTCAGGTGGTCGCTACGATGATTTGGCGAGCCAGTATATTAATAAGAAACTGCCTGGTGTTGGAATCTCGATTGGGTTTAGCCGTTTGTTTGACGTTATTCGCCAAACCAAACCTGAATGGTTGGACACCACGCGCAAATGCCCCACGGACATTTTGGTGTATTCAGAAGACCATAATTTGAAAAATGACGTGACGCAAACCGCGCAAACTCTACGCCAAAATGGCTTTAACGTAGAGATTTTTGATACAGTAAAGAAATGGGACAAGCATGCGAAATATG
Source organism: uncultured Alphaproteobacteria bacterium (assembly GCA_937941545.1). Classification (GTDB taxonomy): domain Bacteria; phylum Pseudomonadota; class Alphaproteobacteria; order Micavibrionales; family Micavibrionaceae. The sequence continues at coordinate 2,415 of CALDHI010000151.1, read as the reverse complement.
CCGCGAATAAAGGCATTCCGCAAATTTGGTACGTCAAACAATCGGGGCATGAGATTAAAACCATGGCGACCAATGATAAAATCAGTGATGTCTCGCCACAAGATTGGAAGAAAGATGCTTAACCGTTTACGTCATTGCGAGCGCACAAATTTTAAAAGCGAAGCAATCCAGAGATTGCCCATTCAGGGTAAATGGATTGCCGCGACGCTTGCACTCCTCGCAATGACGGTGTTTTTATTCATTGCGCCTGTCTCCGTCCACGCCCAAGACGCGAAGCAAGATTTGAGTGATGTGCTTGCAGAAACTGTTTTGCCTGATGGCGCAGTGCGTTATGCGCCGCCGCTTTGTGATTTTGAAATGATTTTCCCAAGCGAGCCTTATGTGGCGCGCCGATGCCCCTCTAATGAAAATGGAGAACAAACGGAATGCTATCCGCTGACGGGCTATACCATGGTTTATGATGTGACCACCACGGTGGACATCACCGTCACGTGCGTGCCGTCAACACCCGAAGATTATAGTAAATATACCGCGCCCATCATCAACACCGCGTTGCAAGGCATGTTACGCCGTGAAGCCATTGATAATCCCGAAGTGAATACGCGTGAGAAAGAAGGCTACCGCATTGGCTCTCTGTTAGGGACAACCAAGCGCGGACGTCAAAGTGCGATTTATAACGCGCAATTATGGGTGGGTCAAAACTCCATCATGACATTAGAAGCCCGCCTCGTCGGCCCAACGCATCCAAAGGCAGATGTCGTGTTTGGTGATGTGTTGAGCAGTGTGAAGTTGAAGGATTAGCACTTTACTTAGTTAACCTATTTCTATAATCATAAATTATTGTAATTAATAGGGGCTAAAATATGTCATCATCATTTTTAATAAATAAGCTTCATAAAGACACCCGTCTTCTCGCAACAGCTCTCACCGAAGTATTTGAAGACGCTAGCTTTGATGAAGGGCCATTTACTGGCGCCCAAAAAGATATCTATGTGTATGTTCCTAAAAACAAAGGACTTTATGGCCAATTAACTGTTTCGTTTGAAAAATCATATAAAGTCAATGAAGGGTCACATAGCGAGCGCACCATTGAAAACATGGCAATAGTGTTATACAGCACAAAGGATAGCTCAAATAATTCAAAAACCGCCATTTTACAAAATGATTATTCTGAAGAAGACATAAATCACTTTATGGCTAGTACAATTGTGAATATAGCAAGTATGGGGAATGTAACCGTTGAAGATATTTACGATGCTATAGAGGCCGCCTGTGCAGATCCTAGTGCATTTGATCAACTTTCTAAAATTTACAGGCAAGAAGATGAAGGCAATACCTCTACCTCGCTAACGCCTTCACCCGTTCAACCATAGCGAAGAAGCCGTTTCGGCGGTTGGGGGATAGATGTTGGTTTAGGCCTATTTCTTCAAAAGATTGGTCGATATCAACCGTGGCGATTTGTTCCGCGGTCTTACCTTCGTAGGCACTCAACAATATGGCAATCAAGCCGCGCACAATATGTGCATCGCTATCCGCGATAAAATGATACGCGCCGTCTTTTTCCTGACTAAACAACCACACGCGCGACGTGCATCCTTTGACCAAGGTGTCCTCCGTTTTCAGGGCGTCTTCCATGATTTCAAGGTTTTTACCCAAATCAATCAGATATTTATAGCGTTCTTCCCAATCGTCGAATAACGCGAAATTCTCTTTTAACTCTTCCAAATTTGGATAAGACATTTTTGCTAACCCCTTTAAAATCTTAATAACTTGTTCATAGTCTTAGTATAAATGTGAAGAGCGAGGCAATGTTTTATACTCTTAATATGATATAAATTATCAAAACATTACTTGCATAGACCCTTCCGCATAGTTACTTTGGAAGGTGTTGATTCATTTAGTTATTCGTAATTATCTGAATAAACAGCACGAATATTTATAAAAGCTTTAAAAGGTACATCTTATGGGTAAATCAGACAACGGTGATAATGGCGACGGCGAAGACACAAAGAACACACTATATTGTTCGTTTTGTGGAAAGAGCCAGCACGAGGTACGCAAGCTAATTGCGGGACCAAACGTATTCGTATGTAACGAATGTGTTGAGCTGTGCATGGATATCATTCGTGAAGAAGATAAAACTCAGCTGGTACGTGGCGAAGAAGAAGGTGTGCCTGCCCCGAGTGAAATTAAAGGTTTCTTAGATGATTACGTTATTGGCCAAGATCATGCCAAACGTATTTTGTCTGTGGCGGTTCATAACCATTATAAACGTCTTGAGCATTCAGGCGACCCAGCAGCGGGAGAAATCGAGCTAGCGAAATCAAACATTCTTATTCTTGGGCCAACGGGTTGTGGTAAAACACTTCTTGCCCAAACATTGGCACGCGTTATTGATGTGCCCTTCACCATGGC
>CALDHI010000150.1 GCA_937941545.1 uncultured Alphaproteobacteria bacterium | reverse complement strand
AAATTACATTTAAAATAATATCTTCGTCTCCTTAGGAAGGATTTCTAATCTCATGAAGTTTATCGCAATTGCAATGGTGTTCGTAATGACCTTTGGTGGCCTGATGGTTGCCGCGGGGTTTGAAGCCGGAAGTCACCTAATCGTCAGCGCGATTTTACCCGCCCTCCCTGCTGAGATGATGATTATCTTTGGGGTTGCCTGTTGTGCCTTCGTTATTTCCAATCCGTTGGATGTTGTAAAGCAAACAATGAGTTATTTTAAATGCCTAAAACAACCCTCTGCGCATGACAAACAAAGCTATGTTGATTTATTAAGTCTTCTTTTTACTATTTTTAAAATGGCAAGAACAAAAGGCTGGCTCTCCCTCGAACAACATATCGAACAACCTCATGAAAGTGAGCTGTTTGGCCAATTCCGACGCGTAAAAAACAACCACCACGCCCTCACCTTCCTATGTGATTACTTACGTATTATTTCGTTGGGCAATGATTCCCCCCATGAAATTGAAGCCTTAATGGATGAAGAGATTGAGACAATCACGCACCATGAAGAACACCCGGGCCACGCCATGCAAACTATGGCTGATGGCTTGCCTGCCCTTGGTATTGTAGCGGCGGTGTTGGGGATTATTAAAACAATGGCCTCTATTGACCAACCTCCCGCTATTTTGGGTAAGATGATTGGTTCTGCCTTAGTGGGAACGTTCCTTGGGGTTTGGCTATCTTATGGTTTTGCCGCTCCTTTTGCAGGTGCTATGTTGTCACGCGCACATACTGAGATCATGTATTACCGTTGTATTAAGGCAGGTATCATCGCTTTCTTGAATGGCGCTGCACCGCAAGTGGCAGTTGAATTTTCTCGTAAGCTTTTACCGCATGATGTTCAACCAAGCTTCCTTGAGCTTGAAGAAAAATTAAACGAGCTTCCTGCCATTGGCGGATAGAAATACAGGCATATAGAAAACCATGGCTGATAAGCAAGACGAACTTAGACCGATAATAATCAAAAAGATTAAAAAAGCTGATCATGCCCATCATGGCGGTGCATGGAAAGTAGCCTATGCTGATTTTGTGACGGCGATGATGGCGTTCTTCTTGATGCTATGGCTTCTTAGCTCTACGTCTGATGAACAAAAAGGCGGCATTGCAGAATATTTCACCTCTACCCCCATGATTACCCGTAGCGAAGATGGTGCAGGCGGCATAATGGGGGGAACCACGATCTCCAAAGAAGGTGCAATGACATCGACGGTTCAACCTTTAGTGACAAAGCCAGCTACACAAGACCCTGCGCTACGCCCTGGCTCCATACCACCACAAAAAGACATTAATATCTCGGAAGAGCGTTTTCAAGCGGAGCTTAAAAAACGCGAACAAGAGAATTTTGAAGCGGCAACTGATGCCTTGAAAAAAGCCATTGCAGATTCTGAAAGCCTACGTGACATGCAAAATGCTCTTCGCATTGACATGACCGATGAAGGATTACGTATTCAAATTGCAGATGAAAAAACCAAGCCTTTATTTGCAAGCGGAAGCGCCAACTTACTACCCCATACAAAACGCCTTTTGAGAAAAGTCTCAGAAGTTATTCAAAAACTTCCCAATGAACTATCCGTTCGTGGTCACACCGACAGTGTCCCTTATGGGCCGAACGCAAACTACACAAACTGGGAACTATCCTCTGATCGTGCAAACGCTTCCCGTCGTGAATTAATTAACGCAGGCTTTGTACCTTCACGTATCAATAATGTCGTTGGTAAAGCCGACACAGACCACCTCTTCCCCACAAGTCCTCGTGATGGACGCAACAGACGTATCAGCATCATTTTGTTGCATGAGCGTGTTACGACCGTCGAAGGTGCCAACAAATCTTCCCGCGCTACCGCAAAGTCTTTGGAAATCAAAAAAGATCTTTTCCGCAAAACTGAAGGTAAGATCAGCTTCCCTTAACCTCTATTAACCTCTATTAACTTCTCTTAGGCTCACAATCACAGCAAAATAAATTGACATAACTTTTTATTTTTCCTATATTCCCTTTACTTTTAAAAGCCGCAATATAGAAAACAATAGACATGAGCGAAGCAAACACCACATTACCTATAACCCTCACATTATGCCACAAGGACAATGTTGCACACATACCCTTCGTTAACTTGAAAGCCTTAATAGATAAGACTTTCACAACAATAGCCAATGCCAAAACCGCCATTAAAGAGCGACAGATTCAAAATGATAGCTTAACGTCATACCATACAAAATTACTTGATTTATTGGATGTTCATTTTACGACTAAAGAAATAAAAAGAATCTCCCCTCTTGAGGACATCAAAATACAAACGCGAATACTATCAAGCAAACTAGATAAATTTGAATCATCGGCAAGATTTTTCATGAGGCCAAATCCAACATCTGAGCCATCACACGATGCCCCTAAAATATAAAGAAAAGCTTGCCCCATGACTTTATGTTTCACAAATCATGCTCAACCTAATTTCATACCAACAGTCCTCAGTAAAGAAGGATTGTCAGACTTTATTGAATGTATTGAATATAAAATAAGTCTTAGTGAAGATCGCTATGAGCGCATGCAAGGTATCTATGAGCCAGATACCGAGATTGGCGAAGGTTTAAGAATAGAAAGAGCCATACTTAACGAATTAATATCTGACATTAAAAGTGAGATTAGTGATATGAGCAAAGTCTTATATAGCAACACAGTATATGAACATGAAGTCTCAATCACAGGCAATTATAATGCCTATACGGCAGAGCTAAACATGGCAGATAATACTCACCGCATGCAAGTTAACCGCACGATTACGGTCGCGTTTTAGCCGAATTAGCCGAATTAGCCGAATTAGCCGATTATAGATATCTTCATCAATAGTGCCATGTTCACGACCAATTTGCTGCGCCACCCAATAACGATATTTTATATTTATATCTGTATCAACGTTCCTAGCAAACTCCATCATAAGCACCTTTGGAAACAATCTGAAATTTACAAGCTGTTTGCGTCATTACTCTCTTCTCTTACTAGTATAATCAAAAAACAAATCCCTATATAGCAATTGATTTTTATATAACATATTGCTATAAAAGTTACACAAGGATTTTTTTATGAACCTAATAACAAAGCTATTCAAGCGTTCTACGCTGACAACGGTGAGTGAACCACAACCTCAAGCACCACTCACAATTGGTGATTTCATAAATTATCTGGCATCAGTAGAGCAATATATAAAAAACCTTTCAATACAGGAAAGCAGAGCAATACAATCTTCTGATCGGCAATATGGGTCAAATAGCCCAGAAGCGTTAAGCGCTTTTTACAAAATCAACGGCTCAAGATTATCTATAGAATCCTCCATTACGATGGCAGGCATTGATACTAGAAATTTAGAAAGAGCAGGCCATACAAACTCTCTAGCCCCTCAAATACTACACGATAGAACCAATAAAATTAACGCAGACATCACGAGATACTTAGAAAGAATTAGCATTCCCGAAATACCAAAAACACTCTATCCAAACGAAGGGCAACAAAGCTTCGAGCAAACAACAGTTCGTGAACTGAAAGCCTTCTAAATTTACCCAAACAAATTACTTTTCGGGAAGCCATTGGGGGGAAGACGTCCCGCTTGGGCGCGGTCACCCAGCCACGGGTTAAGGTCAGAGACAACCGTCTCGCCTGCGCCGTATTTATAAGTCAAACCATCATCCCATGTGAAGGTTTTCACATCAGACAATCCGCCATCTTTATAACGTTGTAAAATCACGCCTTTGCCTTTTGACATTTCGGGGATTTGATCCAGATTAAACACTATCAGTTTTCTGTTCTGTCCAATAATAGCAATGGAATCATCACCTTCGCCGATTGTCTTACAGAGCTTGGCTTCGGTTTTTCCCGACACATTCAGGATTTGTTTTCCATTTTTGGTTTGCGCCAGAACATCTTCCATACGCACAATAAAGCCCCGCCCATCATCGGCGGCGACAATCATTTTCACGTCCGTGCGATAGACCTCAACATCAATAATTTCGGCATCATTGGGCAAGCCCACCATCAAGCGCACAGGCTCTCCAAAGCCCCGCCCTGGTGGTAATTGATCGCCCGCCAGCGTATAAAAACGCCCGTTCGAGCCAAACACCAGCGCTTTATCCGTCGTCATCATTTCAAACACAAACTTGGCGCGGTCACCGTCTTTATACTTAATAGATTTCAGGTCAATATCATGCCCCTTCATCGCCTTAATCCAGCCCTTGGCGGAACATAGAACGGTGATAGGCTCTTTCTCTATCATCGCTTCTTCTAGCTGTTCCATATCAATCGGCTCTAACGCTTTACCAATTTTGGTGCGGCGTTTACCAAGATATGTTTTAGGGCCAAATTCTTCCAGCAACGCTTTGATTTGTTTCTTAATCACCGTCCATTGACGCGCTTCGCTGGCGATTAATTTGTTCAGCTCATCACGCTCTTTGGACAGTTCATCATGCTCGCCCTGAAGTTCCATTTCTTGCAACTTGTTCAACGCCCGCAAGCGCATATTCAAAATAGCTTCGGCTTGCACTTCGGTCAGTTTAAATTCTTTAATCAATTCATCTTTTGGTTTATCAGCGGTGCGGACAATATGAATGACTTTGTCGATATTCAAAAAGACGGTGAGGAAACCTTCCAAGACTTCCAAACGATGTAATACTTTTTCAAGGCGGAATTGCGAACGACGTACCAACACAACTTGTTGATGATCGAGCCACGCCTGTAATACTTCCTTCAACGGCATCACACGCGGGGTGATACCATTTTCCAGCACGTTCATATTCATATTAAAGCGCGTTTCTAAATCGCAGGAGCGGAACAACGCTTCCATTAATAAGTCCGCATCAATCGTGCCGTTTTTCGGGACAAGGACAATGCGGATGTCTTCCGCGCTTTCATCGCGCACATCATCCAACATTGGGATTTTACGCGCGTTAATGATATCGGCAATCTTTTCTATCAATTTAGATTTTTGCACCTGATACGGAATTTCGGTCACGATAATCTGGTATGTGCCGCGCTTGCCCTCTTCACGCTCCCACTTTGCACGCATACGAAACGCGCCCTTGCCTGTCTCATAGGCTTTGATAATATTTTCTTTCGGCTCGATTAATATACCGCCAGTTGGGAAATCTGGACCTTTGATAATTTTGGCCAAGCCTTTGGCATCCAAATCATCTTCTAGCAACGCCAGCGAGGCCTCGCATAATTCAGCGACATTAAACGGTGGAATGTTCGTTGCCATCCCCACCGCAATACCACTCGACCCATTGGCGAGGATATTAGGGAACGCGCCCGGCAACACCACTGGCTCGCTTTCTGATCCATCATACGTACTGCGGAAATCAACCGCGTCTTCATTGATACCTTCCAGCATCAAGGCCGCAACGCGGGTTAATCTGGCCTCCGTATACCGCATCGCGGCGGCGTTATCGCCATCAATATTCCCGAAATTCCCCTGACCATCAACCATAGGATAGCGCACAGAAAATTCCTGCGCCAAGCGCACCATGGCATCGTAAACCGAGCTGTCGCCGTGCGGATGATACTTACCAATCACATCACCCACAACACGCGCAGATTTCTTGGGCGGTAAATCATGTTTCAAATTCAACTGGCTCATCGCATATAACAAGCGACGGTGAACAGGCTTCATCCCATCACGAACATCTGGCAACGCCCGATGCATAATAGTGGACAGCGCATAAGCTAAATACCGCTCAGACAGGATTTCACCCATCTGCTGGTCAATGATTTGAGGTTCAAAATTTTCGTCTTTACGCTTAGCCATGTAGAGGTTTTAGCATTAAGACACAACGGATTGCCACGGTTTTTTACCCGAAGGCCGTTGTTCTTGTGAATAAACTTAAATCAGGCGACGTTTCTCCTATGCCAAACACGCTAATGGCATCATCACCGTCGATAATGAGCGCGTCATGACAAACAGGAATGGGCCTATTATCTGAACCGCGCATGACTTCATTAAACGCACTGTTAATACCAGTAAAGAACTCTACTTGAGTTTCATGCGCTACCTTTATCGCGCGCCTGTTGGATAGAGTATATAACTCTAAAGAATTATCGCTTTCTTCAATG
>CALDHI010000149.1 GCA_937941545.1 uncultured Alphaproteobacteria bacterium | reverse complement strand
ATTCACGCCATGTTAAGTCGCGTTGATGCGCTCGACCATGATCGTATTTTCCGCAGTGTTGTGAATATTGTTGATTCCACGCTAAGAACAAATTTCTATCAAACAGATGAAGCAGGCGAACCAAAAACGTACCTGTCGTTCAAACTGGATAGCTCTAGAATTATTGACCTGCCTGAGCCACGCCCCTATCGCGAAATATTCGTCTATAGTGCGCGGGTTGAGGGCGTGCATTTGCGCGGTGATAAAATTGCCCGTGGCGGATTGCGCTGGTCTGACCGTCATGAAGATTTCCGTACCGAAGTTTTAGGATTAATGAAGGCGCAACAAGTGAAAAATGCGGTCATCATTCCAATGGGTGCCAAAGGCGGTTTTGTGGTTAAAAATCCACCCACTGAAGGTGGTCGTGACGCTTACATGGCGGAAGGCATTGCCTGTTACAAAATATTTATTCGTGGATTGTTGGACATTACGGACAATCGTAAAGGCAAGGATATTATCCACCCAGAAGACGTTCTTCTTTATGACGAAGCAGACCCGTACTTAGTTGTGGCCGCCGATAAAGGAACAGCAAGTTTTTCTGATATTGCCAATAGATTATCAGAAGAATATGGTTTTTGGCTCGATGATGCCTTTGCCTCTGGAGGCTCCGTTGGGTATGACCATAAAGCAATGGGTATTACCGCCCGTGGAGCATGGGAATCCGTGAAACGTCATTTCCGTGAAATGAATTTTGATTGCCAAACAACAGATTTTGACGTTATAGGCGTCGGCGATATGGGCGGCGATGTCTTTGGTAACGGGATGTTATTGTCTGAGCATATATGCCTTGTTGGTGCGTTCAATCACTTGCATATTTTCTGTGATCCCTCACCCGATGCCAAAACAACCTTTAAAGAACGTAGTCGTTTGTTTAAAGATGTCAAAGGATGGGGAGAGTATAACCAAGACCTTCTTTCCAAAGGCGGGCGTATTTATTCACGCAAAGATAAAAGCCTAAAACTAACTCCGCAAATTAAAAAGCGATTTAATATTACGGAAGATGCCGTCTCCCCCAATCAGTTAATCCGTGCGATGTTACAAACCAAGTCAGATTTGTTATGGTTTGGCGGTATTGGCACATACGTGAAAGCGACAACCGAAAAAGACAGCGATGTTGGCGACAAAGGCAGTGATGCGCTACGTATTGATGCGACGCAACTCAATACCAAAGTCATTGGTGAAGGCGCAAACCTTGCCATGACGCAATTGGCGCGTATTGAATTTGCTCAACATGGTGGGGCATTAAATGCCGATTATATTGATAATGCCGGCGGTGTAGCATCTTCCGATGATGAAGTGAATATCAAAATCTTATTGAGTGATGTGATGCGTAAAAAATCACATAACATGACGATTAAGAAGCGTAACAAGCTTTTAGAATCCATGACGGAAGATGTATCTAATCATGTATTACGTGGTTGTTACCAACAGGCTCAAGGTATTAGCCTTATGGCGCTACACGCCCCCAAAACAGTTGAGGCGCATGGACAGCTTATCCGTTATTTGAAACAAGAAGTCGGGTTGAGCCGTACGCTTGAGCAACTACCCAAACAATCAGAAATTGATGCGCGTAAAAAATTGGGCAAAGGATTTACGAAGCCTGAATTAAGCGTTCTACAATCTTATGCGAAAATTTGTTACACAGGCTTGTTACTCAATAGTGATATTGTGAACACCAAAGCGATGGAGGAGCGTTTATTACGTTACTTCCCTGCAAAGCTTCGCAAAAAATACGATAAAGAAATTCTAAGCCATCGCCTGCGAAATGAAATTATTGCCACAACATTGGCCAATGGTATCGTCAATCGTATGGGCCCCGACTTTATCCGTGACCGCATGAATAATTGCGGTGCCAGCGCAGAAGAAGTGGCGCGTGCCTACATCATCGTACGCGAAGCGTTCGGCCTGCGGGATATATGGACGGATATTGAAAGCCTTGATGGCAAAGTGCCCGCAATGGTGCAAATAAAAGCCCTAAGCGAAACAGCCCGCATGGTAGAGCGCGCGGTGACGTGGTTCTTAACGCGTTATAGCCGCAAACTGGAAATTAATCGTGACATTGACGTCTTTGATGATGGTATTGAAGCCGTGCGTAATCATATGCAAGATGTTGTCCCATCTGAATTATTCCAAAAAATTGATACGATTAAAAAGAATGGGATGAGCGATGGCTTGCCCGAAGAGTTGGCGCATCATATTTCACTGATGCCTATCTTAGGGTCATCATGCGATATCATCCGTATCTCTATGGATCATAAATATGAAATTCCCTTAACTGCACGGGTCTATTTTGAAATTGGCAATTACTTCCATTTAGATTGGATGCGTCAAAAAGCGCGTAACATGCCAACCGAAGGTGAATATTCCGCCCAAGCATTAGAAGGCATCGTTGATCAGCTCTATACCTGTCAGGCAGGCCTTACAGTGCGTATCCTAAAAGATATGGGTCGCGATATTTCCAAAGGAAAGAAAAAAGGCAACAAAGCGATTGGCTGTATTGGTTGTGATAGTATTTTGGAAGCATGGATTAAAGAGCGTGGATCACAAGCGCAATTATTAGAATCCTTGTTCAACGAATATCGTCTGAGCGAAAACGTCGATTTACCTATGCTAATAATTGCTGAACAGCGCCTATCAAATCTATATGGGGGATAGCAGGGATATCAATCCCTGTCTTCGCCTCAATCCATGGTATAAAACGATTCAGCATTTGCGAAAACAACAACGCGAACGCCACCATCAAACCATAGTTACGATTGGATTTGAAAACCGCCAAAGAATTTTCAGGGTCGTAAATATCCCATTCTGATATTTGGCGGAACAAATGAATGGCAGGAAAGATAAGCAACGCATAAGTGACGAGCCCCACTTTGCCAATCACGCAGGCGACGATGAGCAAAACGAGGCTTAGGAAATAAAACAATCCAACCCAGCCTTTGCTGCGTGATCCAAACAATAAGGCGGTTGATTTAATACCCACCATTTCATCATCGTCTTTATCCTGATGCGCGTAAATTGTATCATATCCTAATGTCCAAAAGAACGCCGCGCTGTAGAGAACGAATGCTTCTAACCTCAGCTCATGCACCGCTGCGCTCCACCCCATTAACGCGCCGAAGTTAAAAGTAATACCAAGGAATGCCTGTGGCCACCATGTGATGCGCTTCATAAACGGGTACACCCCAACCAACACCAGCGATAAGACGCCTAATAAAATTGTGATGCCCGAAGTCATCAATAAAATTATAAACCCTGCAAAAAGCAGGTAAGCCAAAAACGCACAAGCCGATACCAATCCGATTTGACCACTGGCGAGGGGACGATCTTTTGTACGTTCAACCTGTTTGTCTAAATCCCTGTCCCAAATATCATTCACAATGCACCCTGCTCCGCGCATGATAATGGCACCAATTAAGAACAAGATTAACAGCCTAACATCACTCAACACCATGCCTTGCGCGCCATTTGCGCCTAAGATAATACCCCATGCCGCGGGTAAAAATAACAACCACCAGCCAATGGGACGATCAAGGCGCATTAAAATAGCATAAGGTTGCCAGCGTTGTGGAAAGGAAGAAATCCAACCTTGGGTCTTGATATCTGTATGGGTCATGTGGTTTGCTGTTTACTAAGATGAATGAAAAAAATTACAAAGTGCCGCGCCTGTTTGTTACGACAAACCTGAATGAAAAGGATGTCATAACCTTAGATGAAAGCCAAGCGCATTATTTAAATAATGTCATGCGCCGTAAAAACGGGGATAACGTGCGCGTGTTTAATGGGCGTGACGGTGAATGGCTGGGTACGTTACAAAATGCCGCAAAGAAAAAAGCAGACCTTGTTTTAGACGAGTGCCTCATTGAACAAACCGCGCCCGCTTTTAAACGTCATTTATATTTTGCGCCAATCAAAAAATTCAACATGGAGTGGATGATTGAAAAAGCCATCGAACTGGGTGTGAGTGACCTGCACCCTGTGCTGACCCAGAACACACAAAATAGAAAATTGAATGTTGAACGCATCAACCAACAAATTATTGAAGCCAGTGAGCAATGTGAACGCTTAACTATCCCCACTTTACGCAATATTGTTAAAATAGAGGCACTAAAAACAGATAAAATGCAATTTTTAGCCTGTTTGGAGCGTAAAAATGGTGAATTATTAGCCAATATGGATAGAAATCAGGATTTATCTATCATAATTGGGCCAGAAGGTGGATTTACAGAGCAAGAAAAGGCCTATTTACTAAAAAACTGCAACAATATTTCGTTAGGAAATAATATTTTACGCGCAGAAACTGCCGCGATTAAAGCCTTATCTATCCTATGCGATTAAAACAAGAAGTAAGATTTTAAGCATAACAAGGACGCAACCGTAATAACCAAGAAGGTTATCATCATGCCGCCCGCCCGTCCAACAGACGTACCATCTTTGCGGGACAATCCCGTGGCATGCATGACGCGCGCTAAAACAAGCGCGATGCCCATTGTATGCATCATCCATTCAGACACGCCCTCTTGCTCCGCCAAAAACAGCAAGATAAGCGCAATGGGGACATATTCAATAAAATTACCGTGCACACGAACACGTTTACGCAAATCATCGCACTCCCCATCCCCTAAAGATACTTGGTTTTTAAAACGAGACTTAATCACATAAGCACTAAGCCCTACGTAAAAGAGCCCTAATATTGCGGCATATAATGTTGTAATCATCTTATAATCCTTTTGGATGCCTAACGCGTTGTTGGCATAAAATTTAAAAACGGCAGATTCATGACTTTTCCCTTTGCAAGGGTCAATTTTGTCTGTAAAACCGTGTCAAACAAGTATATTATGCTTGTTACGTTCAAAGTTAAAATATTTTAGAAAATAAAGATATGAAAAAAATTACAGCCCTTTTCCTCACTCTCACAGGCGCCTTAGTTTCTGTTTCGCAAGCGATGGCCGCAATCGGCGTGTCTGCTACACCAACGCAGCTTGGCTTGACCGAAGCCGCAACGCCGCAGATGGAGCGTATTACATGGTTTCATAATGCATTACTTATGTGGGTTATTACAATAATCGTGATTTTTGTAACGGGTCTTATGATTTGGGTCGCTATTCGTTATAACCGTAAAGCGAACAAAGAAGCGTCCAAAACAACGCATCACGTGATGTTAGAGATTTGCTGGACTGTTCTGCCTATTGTAATCTTATTAGTTATTGCCGTGCCGTCTTTCAAAATGTTGTATTATTTAGACCGCACTGAAAACCCAGAAATGACGCTTAAAGTCACGGGATATCAGTGGTATTGGGGATATGAGTATCCTGATTACGACAACCTTTCTTTTGAATCCTATATGATTCCAGAAGATGAAATTGATGAAGCCGCTGGTCAGAAACGCCTGCTTTCAACGGACAACCAAGTTGTTTTACCGATTGATACAAATATCCAAATCCTGACAACGTCTGCCGATGTGATTCACGCTTTTGCGATGCCTGCCTTTGGTATCAAGAAAGACGCAGTACCAGGTCGCTTGAACGAAACGTGGATTAACATTAAAAAACCGGGCGTATATTTTGGTCAATGTTCACAGATTTGTGGCATCAAACATGCGTACATGCCGATTGAAATCAAAGCAGTTAGCAAAGAAGAATTTGCTGCTTGGATTATTGAGGCTAAAGAAAAATTTGCAAATAACGATAAATCATTACATCCAATGCAGTTGGCTGTACTTCAAGGAGTTAAATAATTATGTCTGATCATAAACCAGGATTTTTTACACGTTGGTTCATGTCCACAAACCATAAGGACATCGGAACATTATATATCATCTTTTCTATCACTGCCGCTTTGTTTGGTGGCTGGTTCTCTATGATGATGCGTCACGAGTTGGGTGACCCTGGCTTACAACTGGCGGCAGATGGTCAAGAGTGGAACGTTTGGATTACGGCCCATGGTCTCATCATGGTGTTCTTTGTGGTTATGCCGGGTTTGATTGGTGGATTTGGGAACTGGTTTGTTCCGCTAATGATTGGCGCGCCTGATATGGCATTCCCACGTTTGAACAACATCTCATTTTGGTTGATTATCCCTGCGTTTGCCCTTCTTGTTGGCTCTGCCTTTGTCGGACCTGGTGCAGGAACAGGCTGGACAGTTTATCCGCCCCTCTCCACCAAGCTGGGTCATCCCGGCATGTCGGTGGATATGGCGATTTTCGCGCTTCATCTGGCTGGTGCCAGCTCGATTTTGGGTGCAGCGAACTTCATTACAACCATCTTTAACATGCGTGCCCCTGGCATGACATTGCACAAAATGCCTTTGTTTGTTTGGGCGATGTTAGTGACTAGCTTCTTACTTGTTCTATCTCTTCCTGTTTTAGGTGGAGCGATTACGATGTTGTTAACGGATCGTAACTTCGGCACAACATTCTTTGATCCTGCGGGTGGCGGTGACCCAATCTTGTACCAACATTTATTCTGGTTCTTTGGTCATCCAGAAGTGTACATCATGATTTTACCCGCTTTTGGTATTGTCAGCCACATCATATCAACCTTCTCTCGTAAGCCTGTTTTTGGTTACCTGGGTATGGCGTATGCGATGGTTGCGATTGGCTTTGTTGGCTTTATTGTTTGGGCGCATCACATGTATACCTCTGGTATTTCTGTGAACACGCAAGCATACTTTACCGCCGCAACGTTGATTATTGCGATCCCAACAGGGGTTAAAATCTTCTCATGGATTGCCACAATGTGGGGTGGCTCGTTAAGCTTCCCAACACCGATGCTATGGTCCCTTGGTTTTATCTTCTTGTTCACCGTTGGTGGTGTAACGGGGGTTGTCTTGGCCAATGCGGGTATGGATACTGTGCTTCATGATACGTATTATGTTGTGGCGCATTTCCATTACGTCCTGTCATTAGGTGCGGTCTTTGCGCTATTTGCTGGGTTTTATTACTGGATTGGTAAAATGTCTGGTCGTCAATATCCTGAATGGGCTGGTAAGCTTCATTTCTGGATGACGTTTATTGGTGTGAACCTTGTGTTCTTCCCGCAACATTTCTTGGGTCTTGCAGGAATGCCACGCCAATATGTTGATTACCCTGCGCCGTTACCGCCAGAGCATCTTCAAGGTCCTCTTGTGAACCCGATTGAGAAAATTCAATGGATG
This sequence comes from uncultured Alphaproteobacteria bacterium, assembly GCA_937941545.1. Classification (GTDB taxonomy): domain Bacteria; phylum Pseudomonadota; class Alphaproteobacteria; order Micavibrionales; family Micavibrionaceae. The sequence continues at coordinate 22,284 of CALDHI010000149.1, read as the reverse complement.
GCTAGCCAGGAATATGGCTACCACCTATGGAATTATGTTTCCACAATGGGCGCGTATCTGTCAGGTTTCGCAGTTATCGTATTCCTACTTATTGCGTTTTACACGATCTTCTTTGGTCGTAAAGTTGGTGCAAACTATTGGAACGCTGGCCCAGAATCAATGACGTTTGAGTGGACATTATCGTCCCCTCCACCGTTCCATCAGTTCGAAATTCAGCCTAAAATTAAATAAAACTGACGCATAAATTCAAAAAGCCCCTTTCCATAGGGGCTTTTTTATTGACAATATAGTTTCTAATATTTATTCATAATTATGATTTCTTCACAAGATACAACCCCACACTATTCCATATTAAGAGCTATAGAAGAAAACTCACACGTACACCATTTCAGAACAAACATATTTCCTAATATGCTCGCTCCTATTTTTAAGACGGATCAAACGCAAGGATATTGTGGAATATTCAATGAGGTGGCGGTCACTCTATTAAGGCCTGAACTTTATTTTATGTTTCATGGCAAAATGGAACTTGCCATTTTAGAGAGAGGTCAAAACACAATCATATTGACCGGCGAACTCATAAAAGGAAATCTGTCTTTTGCTCATATGTATTTTCAATTACCCAATGACAATCCAATCCAAGAAGTAGATACTATCTTTTGTAACATACGTGATTTTTTTGATAAGCCCACAACCAAGGTCGAAGTATCGCTATCGTCTATTGATGATATAAATGAAGTTTACACTAACAAAGTTACCCCCTTAATGCCTAAAAATCATTAAAATAATTTATTCTTATTCCATGCGCCAAAACATGCTTTTCATCTAAATGTGACAAAAAATTAAGATGATGCCGAGGGTTCTATCGGTGCGGCATTTGAATTTATCATAATTAAAACCAACTTTTTTTCGACAGATGTAGGGGCCACCGCCATCAGTTCGAAATTCAGCCTAAAATTAAATAGGTTATTCATAATTTAATACATAAAAGCCCCTATCTGAGGGGCTTTTATATTGACTATAATTTATCAATCCGCTCATATAGATGCATTATGTCTTATTTAAAAATACACTTTGTTCGTCATGTACCTGTAATGCCTGAGCCTAAAGATCGAATCTATGGCGCGTATGTTAAAATGGATATCGGCTGCACTGATTTATTTAAAAAAGCGGCAAAGATTTTGCCTAACCCTAAAAATTCTTATTGGGTATCTTCGCCTTTCATGAGGTCTTTGGCCACAAACGAAGGGGTTCAAGCAGCCATGGGTTGTAATGCCCCCATCGATATCATTGATGATTTTCAAGAACGAAATTTTGGCAAATTTACAGGGAGACGCTTTGTTAATATAAGACGAGACCCAGCTTTTCAAGCTTTCCTAAAAGACCAGTTTAACGCCCCTGTGCCAGAAGGAGAGACAGGCGTAGAATTCCATCAACGGGTTAATGGAGCTATTACATCACTTTTAAACGTCATGAAAAAGAATAACCAGCAAGAAGCCGTTGTGTTTTGCCATGGCGGAGTCATTAAATATGCCCATTATTACAATAAAAATCTGCCGACCAATCAAAAAGAATTACAACATAAAGTCGTTGATTACGTCAGCGTGCACCCTATGACGTTTAAAGTCGATTGACGCCTTGGCAAAAAACTGCTTTTTATTCAGTCATGATAAAAAAATTATTAAACCAGTTTTATAGTGAAGTGCCAAAGGCACGGAGCGAAATTTATGCCGTAGGCGATAAAACACCGCTTGAACACTTACCGCTCCAGCAAGATGTCTCCCTTTACATTAAGCGCGAAGATTTAGGGCCGATTAATGCCTATAAATGGCGCGGGGGCTATAACGCCGTTCTCAACCATCATCGCAATGGTGGCAGTGACATTATTGTGGCCGCCAGCGCAGGAAACCATGCGCAAGGCGTTGCGCTGGCGGCGCGTAAATTGGGGCTAAAAGCTAAGATATTTATGCCTTTGGCCGCACCCATCATGAAGCAAAAAGCCGTGCAACATCACGGCAGTGATAATATAGAGCTGATCTTAACAGGCGATACGTACAACGAAGCGGGCGACGCCGCAAAGGCGTACGTCGCGCAAACAGGCTATACCTATATTCACCCCTTTGATGATGTTTATACGATGGCGGGTCAAGCCATCATTGCCGATGAAATCATTGACGAGAGCGATACTCCCTTTGATTATGCATTCTTGCAAATTGGCGGCGGCGGTATGGCAGGCGCGGTGGCAGCTTGGCTTAAGAAACATTGGCCTGACATTAAAATCATTGGTGTTGAAGGCGTTGATCAAGCCTCCATGGGAGAATCAGTCAAAGCGGGCGCACCCATTACATTGGAGAGCGTTGATACTTTTTGCGATGGCACAGCGGTGACGCGCCCTGGGGATTTGACATTTAAAGTCTGCCAAGCCTCAATTAATGAGTTTATGACCGTCACAAACGAAGAAGTATCCGCCGTGATACAGCAATTATGGGAGGCCAAGCGCGTCATTCCAGAGCCTAGTGGCGCAATGGGATTGGCGGGATTTAACAAATATTACACCGCGCATACCGATGAGATGAAAGGAAAACGTGTCCTAACTATCTTATGCGGGGCAAACATGGATTTCAGTAAGCTGGCGCTGATTGCGGGTAAGTCAGCGATTGGGAACGATAAACGTCGTTATTACCGTTTGAAGTTGCCTGAAGGTGAAGGCTCACTCCTGCATATCCTAGAAGCGCATTTCCAAAACATGAATGTTGCTGAATTTATGTATGGCAAAACGGACGAGCAACAGGCATGGCAAACCATCGCTATTGATGGCAGTGACAGTGAATTTCAAGCTTTAGAAAGTAGCCTCACCCAAGCAAGTGTCGAATTTAGCGATATTACTATGGATGCGGATATCCGCTATAAAGTTATCAATTATAATCCCGCCTTGTTTCATAACCCGTTATTTTTCAACGTTCAATTTCCTGAGCGTAAAGGTGCATTAAGAGATTTTTTACGTCTTATCTCTCCCGTTGCCAGCATATGTTATTTTAACTATGCCTATTCAGGCGAAGTTGTTGGGCGGGCGTTAATGGGGTTTGAATTTACATCAACGGACAAAAAACAAGAATTTTTGACGCTTATTGAAAAAAGTCCTATGACCTGTAAAGAAATTGATGAAGAAACCTCAAAGCGTATATTGCTTCATTAACCAGATTAGGACAGCATAATGAAACAACATATTTTTATTGGCGGCTCTTCTTTCACAGGAAGCACAATGATGAGCCTTGTTTTGGGATCTCTTCCCACTATAGGGAACGTCAATGAATCGCACTGGTTAATTTCCAATCATGCAAAATCAGGCGCAACTTTTACCGACAAATTTTATATCACCAACAAGAATATTGACCAATTTGTTCATTGCCAGTTATGCGGTGATGCCTGTCAGTACTGGTCTATTGACTTTAGACGGGCCTTACAAGAAGACAAAAATGAGTATTATCAACGATTATCCAATCAATTGGGCTGTGATGTACTGGTATCTGCGGAAAAATCTATTGATAATCTATCCCACCTTTGTGAAACAAAGGATCATGATTTTACATGTGATATGTTGATTTTATTCAAAGACCCTTGGCGATTTTTACATTCGTGGATGGGGCGCAGTCATAAAATTCAAAATCCCCAAAAAGCCCTAAATTTTTGGGCAAGATCATATGAACAATTATTAAATTGTAAAACAATCGGGCGTAAACACATTCTCTCTTTAAGTGAATTTCAAAATCAACCCGAGCAAGGGTTACAGAAAATATGCGCTGAATTCTCTCTTCCCTATAATAGGGACGCATTACAATATTGGCAAACGCAACAACATTATATAGGCGGTAATTTTAATGTCTATAAACGTCTTAAAGAAAAAGGTACTGAAGGTATGGCTATTCGTTCTGCAGAAAAAATTCAGTATAACAAAGAATATGATGATATTATTCGTCGTCATAAATGGGCGCAAAGCGTTTATAATCGATTATGTCAAAACCGTCTTATTATCGATATTAATCAGCATGGAGCCACGTTGCCTAATGCTTTTCCGCCAACGGGCCTTCAGGCGCTCTATACTAAAGCTTTCGGCTTATCTTATTGCAAGGCAAATAAAGTTAAAGCCTCTCTCAAACATAAATTTTAAACGCTTTCTCAAAATATCTTTAAGAAGATTCTCTGTGTCAATTACCGCTTCACATTTTGCGTAGAACAGCGTAAAAAGAACCCATGAATAATCTGGATGCCACAGCCCCCACTCCTGTTTCTGAAGCAACCGTTTCAGACTATTTTGCGTTGTTAAAACCACGCGTTATGAGCTTGGTCGTTTTCACTGGATTTGCAGGGCTTTGGGTTGCACCAAATGTTGTAGATTTACACCCCATTTTGGCGATTGTTGCTATGGTTTGTTTAGCAGTGAATGCAGGTGCAGCAGGGGCAATAAACATGTGGTTTGATCGTGATATTGACGCCATCATGAAACGTACACAAAACCGCCCGCTCCCCCTCAATCGGATGGACCCGAACGAGGCGTTAAGCTTTGGTATTGTATTAAGCGTGCTTTCAACCTTAATGATGGGACTGTCACTAAATTGGACAGCGGCAGGCATTCTGATTTTTGCGAATTTATTTTACGTGATAATTTATACTGTTTGGTTAAAACGCATCACGCCGCAAAATATTGTTATTGGCGGCGCAGCGGGGGCTTTTCCCCCTATGATTGGTTGGGCAGCCGTGACGGGTGACATCACACTCGCCTCCATTTCTTTGTTCACGATTATTTTCTTTTGGACACCGCCGCATTTTTGGGCGTTGGCTTTATTTGCCAATGAAGATTATAAACGTGCCAAAATTCCAATGCTTCCCGTCACACACGGGGAGGCGCACACCAAATTTCAGATGATGATTTATTCAATAATCATGCTCCCTATTTCCGTCGCGCCGTACTTCTTAGATGTCGCTGGCTTGGGGTATTTAGTAAGTGCCATTGCCCTCACCTTGTTCTTTATTTACACAAATGTACGTGTTTTATATGATAAGACATTAAAGTCTGCCAAGTTAATGTTTGGCTACAGCGTGTTTTATTTATTTGCTATTTTCCTCGCTCTCATCATTGATAAAGTCTAACAATAAAAAGGATACATCATGCCCATTGAAGACCTTCATAAAGTAAAAAAGAAAAAGAATTACACCGTCCTTGCGCTTATTGCCGCGTGGATTGCCGTTATTTGGATTGTCACAATGATCAAAGTGAATCATGGTGGCTAACAACTCCCCCTACCCAACACACACACCTAAATGCGTTATGATTACAGGCGCAACAGGTGGATTTGGTCAAGCCTTTGCGCGTCGTTTTGCGGCGCTTGGCTGTACGCTTATTTTACATGGGCGCAACGAAGAAAAATTAAATTCACTTGTACGTGATTTAGGGATAAAAGCGCATACGGTCATTTTTGATTTATGCGACAAAGCCCAAACCAATCAAGCCATGGATATCATTGCGCACGACTTCCCCCAAATTGATTTGCTCATCAATAATGCAGGTGGCGCATTAGGCCTGGATAAATTTCAAGACGCCGCCGAGGATGATTTTGAGAATATGATTGAGATGAACAATACGTCTCTCTTGCGCATTACGCGTAAAATCCTGCCCAATATGGTAACCAATAAATCAGGCCATATCATGAATATCGGGTCTATGGCGGGCAATTGGCCATACCCGTCTGGGAATGTGTATTGCGCTGTAAAAGCGTTTGTGCATCAATTTTCACTCGCCTTGCGCAGTGATTTGGTTGGCACGAACGTACGTGTCACAAATATTGAACCGGGTATCGCAGAAACAAGTTTCTCTATGGCGCGTTTCAAAGGCGATGAGGACAAAGCCAAGGCTGTGTACGCGGGCACAACTGCTTTGACAGCGGAAGATATTGCGGAAACTGCCATTTGGGCAGCTTGCCTGCCTGAGCACGTCAATGTGAACACCATTGAAGTCATGCCCACGCAACAAAGCTTTTCTGCCCTGCATATTGAACGTTATGGATAAAAACACCAAAACACTGCTTGTCATTTTAAGCTTCGTTGCGTTTATGATTGGCGTCGCGTTTGCATCTGTCCCACTTTATGATTTATTTTGTAAGGTCACTGGCTTTGGCGGAACAACGCAAGTATCAGACGCCCTGCCTGATGAAAGTGAAATTCTAAATCGTACCATCAGTATTCACTTTAATGGGGACACAAACAGAGACCTGTCATGGGCGTTTAAGCCTGAAACCCATAAGATTGATGTCAAAGTAGGTCAACAAGGGCTTATTAACTTTAAGGCCAAAAATACCGCTGCCATCCCCACAATCGGTACTGCCGTTTATAACGTCACCCCGCTTAAGGCTGGAAAATATTTCAAAAAGACCCAATGTTTTTGTTTTGATGAACAATTATTGAAACCTGGCGAAGAAATGAATATGCCTGTTGTGTTTTATATTGACCCCTCCATCGCGCAAGATCGCAACATGGATGACGTCAAAAGCATCACATTATCGTATAGTTTCTTCAAAAGTAACTCAAAGGCACTTGATAGCGCACTCGAAGCGTTTTACAATTCGGAATAGTTTGATATAACAATCAAACAATAATGATTAATTTTAAAGGCACTCCAGACCATGGCAAACAACATTGAATATGACACAACAGGTAAACCACATCCATATCACATTGTGCGCCCCAGCATCTGGCCGTTAGCCGCCGCGTTTGCAGGATTGCTGTTTGCCCTTGGTTTTATTTTCTATGCCCATGACGTCAAAATTGGCTCGTTTGAATTTGGTCTTAAAGGTCTTGTTCTTGGGGTTTTAAGCATTATGGCTGTTATGTTCTTTTGGTGGAAAGACATTGTTTTTGAAGCCACAACAGAAAAAGCGCATACGCCTATCGTTGAAATTGGTATGCGCTATGGTATGGCGCTGTTCATTGCCTCAGAAGTGATGTTTTTTGTGGCGTTTTTCTGGGCGTTCTTTGATTTCAGCCTCTACCCTGACCAAGCCAATATGATTGCTCGTTTAGAGTACACAGGCGGTCAATGGCCACCGCCACAGATTGAAACACTCCCTGCGTTTGATTTGCCGTTCATGATGACTTTGATTCTATTATTGTCGGGCTGTACCGTTACATGGGCGCATCACGCCATTATGGAAGGCGATCAGAAGAGCTTTTTTAAAGGTTTATCTTTAAGTGTTGCCCTTGGCTTTATCTTCTTATGTTTCCAAATTTACGAATATACTCATACTACCTTTGGTTTTGCCGAGGGGGGATATTCCTCAACGTTCTATATGGCGACAGGCTTTCATGGCTTTCACGTTTTTGTTGGAACAGTCTTCTTAGCCGTCTGTGCCATACGGGCGAAAAAAGGTCACTTCACAAAAGAGAAACATTTTGGTTTTGAAGCAGCGGCTTGGTATTGGCATTTTGTTGATGTTGTGTGGCTATTCTTATTTATTGCGATTTACTGGTGGGGCAGCCTAGGCGCCACTGCTGCGCATTAATAGATTTTGAATCCGTTCCTGAATACATTAAAGCAAGGCGTCACTTGTAAGTGCCCGTCTTGCCATATGGCCAGTATCTATGATGGGTTGTTTGATCTAAACGTTCGTAAAGCTTGCGTAAATTGTGAGTTAGATTTAACCAAAAGCGACAGTGCCGATGGGCCAGCCGTGTTTCTAATCTTTGTTCTAGGAGCGTTACTTGTCCCTGCGGCGCTATTATTAGACCATATCTTCTCGCCTTCCTTAATATTCCACGCCATTTTTTGGACAATCATCGCTCTTGCTTTGTGCGTTGGGATGCTAAAACCCTTAAAATCTTATATCATTACTCTGCAATACACCTATCGCCGAAGCGATTGGGATGAAACAGAAAACGAAGACGCAGAAACGGATACCGACCATGAAAAAAATAGTTAGCATTGCCGTTATAATAGGCGCTGTTTTGACACTTATTGGCTTAAGCGGATGGCAGGTGAGTCGCATGATGTGGAAGAATAACATCGTGACTAAGCTGGATGCCGAGTATGAGAAAACCCCGCAAAACTATGTTTACGACGCAAATGGACTTATAAAACTAGGGCTAGAAGAAAATCCAATTCGCTATGGATTGGTAAAAGGGAATTTCATATATCAAGACACCATGTTATTTGGCCCTAAACCCCACGAGCGGGAAATGGGATATCATGTTGTCACCCCCTTAAAAATAGACGATGAAACCGACGATGGAATTATTTTGGTGAATAGAGGCTGGATTAGCTTAGCAAACAAAGACAAAGCGTTTATCGAAAGAGATGCCCCCGTCTCCGTCATTGGTATTATTCGCAAATCTGATTGGAATGATTTTACGCCTAATAACAGCCCAGAAAATGAGGTATGGAGTAAATTAGATACCCAAGAAATTGCCAGTGTCAAAAATTATACCCGCGTTGCTCCTGTCATTTTATATGCGAAGAACACGGAAGACAGCTTTATCATTCCTCAAGATGGGAAATGGTATCCGCGGAACAAGCATCTAGAATATGCGATTTTTTGGTTGGTTATGGCGATAAGTTTGCTAAGCGTGACAGCCATATATCTGAAGCAAAATAAAAAATAAGTTTGATTATTACGGCGAAGTTAAACGGAATTAAAAGACGTTTTTACGCGCCACTTTATTGTCAGCCACTTTTGTTCCGTCAATAAGCGTTGCATATTGACGGCGTGTTTTGTTCATCACGTATTTAAAGTTTTCTTTTTCTTTACCTGCGAGGTCTTCACCTATTGGTAAATTCACTGAACGCGGGTTAACCTTGCGGCCATTTTTAACAACTTCATAATGCAAATGCGGGCCAGTTGAGCGTCCTGTTGTTCCAACATAACCTATGACCTGACCTTGTTTAACACGTTGGCCTGATTTAACCTTAGAATTAATCTTACTCATATGAGCGTAAGCTGTTTTTAATTCTGAATTGTGGCGGATACGGACATACTTACCATACGAGCTGAACCAACCTGATCTTTCAACAACGCCATCACCAGCAGCGAAAATTGGTGTTCCTGTTGGCGCGGCGAAATCAACTCCTGCATGCATTTTGGTATAGCCCAAGACAGGGTGACGACGTTTACCAAAGCCAGACGACATACGCGCGCCTTTAATAGGTGTCTTCATTAAGGTATGCTTGATGCTACGACCGTTTGGTTGGAAATAGTCAGTACGACCATCTTTCATCTTATAACGATATAAAGGAATTTCGCGCTTACCCACTTTGAGGTTCGCATAAAGGATATTACCTGTTTTCGCGACATAGCCTGTTTCTGTTTCATAGCTTTCATACATGACTTCAAGTGAGTCATTGGCGCGCACATCACGTTGGAAATCAACGCTAGAGGAATAAATCTTAATGGCATTTGCAATCACACTAGATGGAATACCAGCCTTTGACGCCGATCTATGGATAGAACCTTTAATTGTAGTTTGCTTCGCCTTCACCACTTTGGTCACAGGCTTTTCTTTTACATCAACTTTAAAATCATCATTGGCGCGTGCCACAACAAGCGTTCGCACAGGATCAAGTTTCATTTTCATTTCACGAAAACGCTGGTCTGCGGCATCCCCATGCACTTCGTCAAAATGCATCGCAATTTTTTGACCTTCTTTAATATGACGCGGATCAAAATGAGTTTTCATCTTTTTGAAAATAACACTCGCGTCACTATTTGGGACGCCATTGCGTTCCATAATTTTACTAAACACATCCCCTGATTTAACCGTGATTTCACGGTCAAGCGGAAGCGGCTCAGAAATTTGGTTAGAGACCATAGAGGCCGATTGGAAATTACCATGCAATCCACCATTGATAATATTGGTTTCGATTGAAGGGTGTCCCGCCGCCGGTGTCATAGAAGCAAATTTATACGCTGATAAAAATCCTGTATCTTGGGCAGTGAAGGTAAAAGAAGCAATCGCCGCAATCATGAAAGTTGATAAGCCCGTCACATAACGCAGGCGTAGATTATTTTTCTTTGTTAGCACATAGCGCGAGCGCACACCCAATTTACAAGACGCAAATTGCGAAGCCGCATAGATACGATAGGCCAAGCCTTGTGTAAAACGACCGTGAAATAATCTTGTAGCTATCTTTGTTAGCATTAAATTTTTGTTATTTTCCATGATGTATAACTCAATTGATTATGAACTGTTTAGCAGGATGTGAAAAGAGGAAACAAAAGCTATCTCCATTTAATATTATTACAGTTACTTTTGTAACCACCCCTTACTGTCTCATATAATCCTTAACAATCCTTTTATTAAATATGTAATTTAATCTATATTCCGTCTGTTTATTTTCTATAATCCACAAGCGTCTGAGATAGTCTTATACGCTTTACTTGACCCTTTCAAGCCAAAAGTATCTGTGGTCGCGGTTCCCCGCTTGGATGTACCTTTTATAACCATATCAGATCCACCGCGAATAGCGGCTACAACAGCACGATCTGCGGCTGCATCTGCTGCCCATGCCGTGCTATCTTGGGTAAACAGCTTAAAAATCGAGCCATTGGCTTTTATTGTTACTTCACTGCCTGATTTATAAGGATATCCTGCAATATAGCTAAAGACGTCTTTTGTCTTTTCTGCTGGGCGGTGAGTAATTAAGGCATAAATGTCACCGCGCTGAGTGTAATTCCCTACATCCGTCTTCGGTTGCGCCGCCATATAGCAAACTTTTTTACCATTTTCACTAAAACTATAGGCGCGCCAATCACCAAACGTCCCCAATAATGAGGGTTTAGAAGCCATAGCAGGCGTCATAACCGCCAATATAGTGACTATGGATAGGCAAACAGTAGAATAAAAACGGGTCATTGAGCGTCCTCTATAAAGTCAAATGAAAGGGTTAAATTTTTCAATTATGATTGTTTAAGCTTGGAAAGTGGCAAATTTAAGGAATTTTCTTCATTTTATTATTTGTTCACAATTTAGGGAGTGTGGGCAAAAAAACAAGGATAATCGTATAATTGTCCCAAAAGCCAATTTTACCGCTTTAAACCTTTTTAGTACGAATTTTACGACGATGCGACTTAGATATTTTTTCAAGGGCTTGCGTTGGCCCTCCCGCCTTCACGGGACGATCAGCAAATTTACCCATCGAAATGGTACGGTCATACATTGTTAATGCGCCCGCCACGCCCACATTGATGCAAAATTTCATTGGGATTTTTACAATATGATGCGCTTTTGCCATTAATTCAGGCGAAATATCCCCCATTTCAGGCCCTAAAACATAAGCCGCCCGCATCGGATGGCGAAAACTAGGCAATTCAACCGCATCTTCGGTGAATTCCAAGCCAACAAGCTGACAACCATGCGGAAGCTCTAATTCCTCCACGCTGTCATATATATGAAGCGGGACATGGTCAAACGCCCCCGATGTATCAGAGGAGCGTATTTTGCAGACATCCACTTGCGGATTAATCACAAAGAAGAAACTGGCCCCAAAGGCATGGGCGGAGCGAACAAGATTACCCAAATTCTGCTCTTTGGTAATGCCCTCAACCCCTATACCGAAATATCCGCGTAAATTATTACTCATTTTATAACTTTCTCTAGTCGATCCAGCGCCTCATTGAGCTTATCTTCTGACACCGCAAAGCATAAACGCATCCATTCTTGAACGCTGTTTCCAAAGGCACACCCCGGCGCTAAGCTTAAGCTTCCTTCATCAATCAGTCTCTTTGCAAGCGCAAGGCTGTCATTTTCGCCCTTCACTTTAAAGAAAGAATAGAAAGTTGAAACGGATCTGTACGTCTCTATTTTTGGATTGGCGTTGAGGCGATTATAAACCGTATCACGGTTTTTCTTCCACCCTGCCATTTGCGCTGCAATGAAGGCTTCACCGTCTTTTAACGCAGCAATACCACCATATTGAGTGAAAGTTGGTGGACACATATTATCATATAAAGCCACATCCCGAATGACGTCTTCTGCAAAAGCAGGCCCCGTTAACCACCCTAAGCGCCAGCCTGTCATCGCCCAACTTTTTGAAAAGCTGTTAATCGTCATCAGCAAATCATCTTCATGGGCAACTTCTAAGAAGCTGGGCGCTTTCACGGCATCATAAAGCGTACGGTTATACACCTCATCCGACACCACCCAGATGTTTCTCTCACGCGCAAACTCCATCACACGTGCCATATCAGCCTTGCTCATGAACCAACCCGTAGGGTTAGAGGGGGTCACAACCAAAATTGCCTTTGTCTTAGGGGTTACACTATCGAACAGCTTATCTAAATCCAGTGACCATTCTTGGTCATTATAATCCAAAGGTACTTGTATCGTATGCGCTTGGGTCAGTTGCACCGCCCCAAGGAGGTTTTTCCAAATGGGCGTAATCGCCACCACTTCATCGCCTTTGTCCAGAATACTCGATAGAGCAAGATGCATCGCCGTTGTCCCTGACGCGGTAATAAACACACGGTTTGTGCCCATATCAACATCAAAGATACGTTTATAATAATCGATAATTTCTTCACGTAAAGCGGGTTGCCCTAACACAGGGCCATAATGCGTTTTGCCGTCCATCATCGCCTGATGAGAGGCCAGATTAATAAAATCAGGAGTGGGCGCACAGCCTTCCCCTTGCCCAAGCGAGATTGTATCAGGCTTCAACCAACCATAACGCAAAATCTCCGCCCCAGGATTAGGGGGCAGTGTTTGAACAGTTTGTCTAAAATTCTTAATCGCCATAATAAATTCACTTTATGTTAAGTTCAAACGCCACAAAGGCTTCCGCCTCTTATAAGAGGCGAGGTCGCAGTCGCAACCTTATCAATCCTAAATAATAACTTTTTATTTGAAGCGCACCTATATTAAAAATCACTTTACATTAATATGTAACGGTTCAATACATCCTACCGAAATAAACATTAACTACTTAAATTCAAACATAAAGGAAAAATCAATGAAATTTTCACTCTTAATGGCGGCTTTCGCTTTAATTATGGCGTTCCCGTTAACAGCAAAGGCGTTTGATAACGAAAAAATGCCGAAACTGCAAGCCGCATCCGAAACAATGGAAGCGGAAATGAGCGACCCAGCGATTAAAGCTGTGATGTTTTATTCCGATACTTGCGGTTCTTGTAAAATCCTTGATCCGCGTGTCACCGAAGCGATGGCTATTATTAACCCAGAAAAAATAGAACTGGTTAAATTTGATTTTTCTAATAAAGAAACAATCACCGCCACAAGAGCCCTAGCCACGTCAAAAAATATTGATGGTGTCTTACAAGAATTTGGTGCAAAAACAGGCTTTGTTGTTTTGGTAAATAATAAAGGTGAAGTTGTTGAAAGACTGACGAAAAAAGATGAAACAGCGGATATTGCTGGTAAGCTTGCGATGAGTATCGCAAACGCGTCTTAATCTTTTCAACCTTCCTAACAACCGAAGAAAACCATCATCATGTTTAAACTTATTTTAAAATCCTTTTTGACTTTAACACTCGCTTTAAACGTAAGTGGTTTTCTTTCTACGAATGCACACGCCGACAGCTTTGGCGATGACCAGCCCGACAACTATGTGTCTGTAAATGTTTTTGCTAATCAAACAAAAGTAACCGCTGGCGATACAATTCGCCTTGGGCTTGAACAAACGATTTACCCTAAATGGCACACGTATTGGCTAAACCCCGGTGATTCTGGCTTGCCTTTTTCAGTAGAATGGCAATTACCTGAAGGGTTTGAAGTTACCCCCCTTGAATGGGCGACCCCATCAAAAATTCCATTTGATGAGTTAACCAATTATGGGTACGAAGAAAAAGTTGTTCTATTACAAAATCTAACCCTCCCAAAAACGTATGACGGACAGCCTCTTACAATCGAAGGCACAAGCAATATGTTGGTGTGTCATGATATCTGTATTCCTGAATCACACCCCGTTCAGTTAGTTTTAAACGGCGATGCCATGCCAAAACCAGCGTTAATAGAATTGGCTGACTCCAAGCTTCCTCAAAATTTAGAGGTCAGCGCAACCTATTCAATCGTTGATACAAATGTTGAGATTAATATTGAAAGCAATGATTTAGTTTTAAGCGATGACCAAGCCTACATCGCGCCAGAAGAATGGGGCTTGGTTTATAATAGCGGTGCGCTGACGGTCACGAAAACTGATGCAGGATATACGCTATCTCAAAAGCGTGGTGATCGTGACCTAACCGAAATTAAAGATTTTCCGTTTGTATTTTCAAGCGCGGCGCAAGAAACAGGCTATCGCATAGTCGCAAAGCCAAGCGTTAAAGAAGCCCTTGCCATCGCCCTTACACCCAAAGCAGAGCCTATTGTTTTAGAAAGCGCGAGTGCCGCTAGCGGTTTTACATTTGTTAAGGCGATTATCTTCGCCTTGCTTGGTGGCCTCATCTTAAATCTAATGCCATGCGTCTTTCCTGTTTTATCCATGAAGGCCTTAAGCCTTGTTCAGTTGAATGATAAAGAAGAGAAAAAAGCAAAGCTTTATGGTCTAAGCTACACAGCAGGTATCTTGCTAAGCTTCCTTTTGATTGCGGGAATTTTAATTGCTCTTAAATCTGCGGGTGCACAAATTGGTTGGGGCTTTCAATTACAAAACCCAATTGTTATTTCTGTGTTGGTCTATGTCATTTTTATTATCGGTCTTAACCTATCAGGATTTTTTGAAATCTCTGGCGGTTTGGGCAACATGGGACAAAAACTTGCCGCTCAATCAGGCAATAAAGGGGCGTTCTTTACAGGCGTCTTGGCCACAATTGTTGCCACGCCATGTACTGCCCCTTTCATGGGTGCGGCAATGGGGTACGCCCTGACACAGCCCGCATACGTTTCTTTAATCGTCTTTATCGCATTAGGACTGGGGTTGGCGTTACCGTATTTAGCGTTATGCTTCATCCCTGCTTTGCGCACGAAATTACCGCGCCCTGGCGCTTGGATGGAAACGTTTAGACAATTTCTATCCTTCCCGATGTTTTTAACAGCCGTCTTCTTAGTCTGGGTTTTATCCCAACAAGCGGGCACTATGAGCGTTCTGATTATCTTAACAGCAATGGTGGCTCTTGTTTTTGCCATATGGCTTTGGAAACATATGCCCACCAAAGGCATTATGCGCGGCATTAGCTTAGCTATATTTGTTTTGATGCTGTTATTCTCCATCCTTGCGCCTTTTACCTTAAGCACGCAGACAAGCGTGACAGGCGAAAATATCGCCGTTGGTGAAATTGCCTACAGCCCCGCAACATTGGAAGAGAAGCTAAAAACTAATAACCCTGTTTTTACCAACATGACAGCAGATTGGTGCATTACGTGTAAGGTTAATGAGCGCATTGCCATTAAAACCAACAGCGTCCAACAGATTTTTAAAGACAAAAACGTACAATATATTAAGGGAGACTGGACGAATGCCGATCCAGAGATCACTCAATATCTGAATTCCTTTGATCGTCAAGGTGTGCCACTTTACGTGTATTACGGCGCCCCTGATGAGCAAACGGGTAAGCGGCCAGAACCTGTTGTTCTACCGCAACTTTTAACCGCTGGTGTTATTGCCAAAATCATTCAATAACCTCAGTATTTTTATTAATCAAAACTATATTATAAAGGATATTATAAAATGAAACTTACTATACTTGCTTTCTTAAGTGCCGTTGGCCTAACTGCATTTTTACCTGCCGCGAATGCGGCGCCCGTTGTTGGTGAACCTGCGCCACAATTTACAGCCGTAGACACAAATGGTGTTGAACATTCTTTAAGCGATTTTAAAGGTAAAAATGTCGTGTTGGAATGGTCAAACCATGAATGTCCATTTGTTGTGAAACATTACGAGCCAGGCAACATGCAAAAAGTGCAAAAAGAAGCCACAGATAACGGTGCAATCTGGTTAACAATCGTTTCTTCTGCGGAAGGCAAACAAGGCGCTGTAGCCGCTGATGAAGCCAATAAGATCATGGAAGAGGTTGGCGCACATTCAACAGCGCGTATTCTTGATCCATCAGGCGAAATTGGTAAACTATATGAAGCCAAAACAACGCCGCACATGTTTGTGATTAATAAAGAAGGTGTCCTTGCTTATGCCGGCGCGATTGACAGCGATTCAGGCTTTAAGTCAGAATCAATTGCCAATGCCACAAACTATGTAACAGAAGCCCTTAAGGCCTTAGACGCAGGTACAGCTATTAAAGTTGCCAGCACGAAGCCTTACGGATGTAGCGTTAAATATTAATATTTAAGCTATAATTCTACTCATTATAAGAACCGCCACTTGATATTGGCGGTTCTTTTTTGTGTTGTTGAGGTAAATTATGTATTATAATGACAAATGACATTTTCAAAATGAGCCGTGTATGCCAAATTTAAATCTATCAAACAAAATAAGATCTTCCTTAATAGAGCAAGACCAACAAAACATCAGTTTATTTCAGGATGAAACCACACCGCGGATGATCATCAATGAAATAGGCGAAATTGTATTTTGTAATAAAGCCCTTGAGAACCTGAACGATGCGTTCTTATCCGATGACAACATTAACATCCACGATATTTTTGATCTGCAATCAGAAATCATCGAAGGCATAAATCATTTATCTTTAAAAAACACCAATGCCCCTTTGCCATTCCATATGGATTGGGTGAAATCGCATAATAACCAAAAGATGATCGTGGCTTCATTGGTTAAAAATACTGCCAATCAAATTCAAGACTCGGACCCTACACCTTTCTTAGATTTATCCTTTGATGCATGTTGTATCACCAGCCTTGATGGGAAATTCATAACCATCAATGATAATTTTGAAGATCTATTCGGATATGCACTCGGTAAATTAAATAATAAAAGCCTGTTTGAAATTATCGCTCCTGAATATCGTGAAGTTTTTCAAACACATATTGAGGCTATTATTGCAGGCGAAAAAAAGGAGCCAATCGAAACCTATTGCCATTGTTCAAACAACACAATCAAATGGGTGGAGTGGAAACATAAAATTTCAGGCAACATGCTCTATAGTACGGGACGTGATTTAACACAGTTGAAATCTTATAAAGAATCCCTCATACGCCAACAAAAGAAACTGACCGAAGCCGAAGCCATTGGGCATATCGGTCAATGGGAATGGACAGTGGGAACACAGGATATTAGCTTTTCTGAACAACTTTATCGAATTTTTGGTGTTGAAAAAAATAAATTTAACCCGACATTAGACAATATCAATGACATGATTGACCGCCGCGATTCTGGGCGTATGATGCAAGTTTTCCAACGCGCCATCATTGAACAAAATGATTATGATATGGATTTCAGGCTCACCCGCCCTGATGGTGACATACGTTATATTCGATGCGAAGGGCGTTGTACACTTGATGGGGACGATGATGTCACTGCACTATATGGTATCATGCAAGATGTTACGGACAGTACGTTACATGAAATTGATTTGATAAAAGCTAAAGATTGTGTTGAGCGTGCTTACGCCGCAAAAACACAGTTCCTTGCCAATATGAGTCATGAATTACGCACCCCCCTAAATGCAATCATTGGGTTTTCTGAAATGATGGAGCGTCAATTACTCGGCCCCATTGGAACCGAAAAATATTTAGAATATATTGGCGGCATACGTGAAAGTGGTGAACATCTGCTTGACCTCATCAGTGATATTTTAGATATGTCTAAAATTGAAGCGGGGAAATATGAGCTGAATGTTGAGCAATTTAATATTTCAAAAGTCATTCAAATGGCGGCTCACATGATGGAAGGGCGAGCGCTTGATTCTAATATCAAAATTAATTTAAACATCGAAGATGATTTGAAAATTGTTGCAGATCGTCGCGCCGTCATGCAAATGATATTGAACCTATTATCCAACGCCGTTAAATTTTCACACAAAGACAGCGCGATTGCGGTTACGTTGCGCAAAGGTGCAGAGCGCGTGGCCATTGAAGTGCAAGATCACGGCATCGGTATTCCTGCCAATAAATTAGCGAATATCACGATGCCTTTTGAACAGGCAGAAACAGATTACACCCGTGAATATGAGGGGTCTGGCTTAGGATTAGCCATCACAAAAGAATTAGCCGAAATTCATGGTGGCGCATTGAGCATTGCCTCTATTCAAAACAAAGGCACAACGGTCACAATCAAATTACCGTTTGAAGCAAAGACGTGCTGATACTTTAACTCGCTGTTTTTAGAACGTCTTTTTCGTTTTCTTGCGCCGCATATTGCTCTGCAGCTAAGCATGCTTCTAATCCTGACTTATAATCTGGATATTTTAATTTCACGCCTAGATCAGTTTTAATCTTATCGTTGCGTACGTGTTTATTATCATTATAAAAACTTAATGTAATTGGCGCTAAATTTGCTTCATCATATGAAACAATAGGCGGTAAAGGTTGTTTTAATAAAGTACAAGCATACGTGATAACATCCGTGCTGGACGCCGGACAATCATCCGCTAAGTTATAAATTGCCCCCGGATTAGGGTTGGCAAAAGATGCGCGCAATACCTGCACAATATCTTCAACTTGCATACGATTAAACTTATGCCCTGGTTTATCAATACGCCGCGCAATGCCCGCGCGTACAGAATCAAGGGCGCTGCGCCCTGGGCCATAAATACCCGCTAAGCGAAAAATATGAACAGGCAAGCCAAATTTTTGATGTAGCGAAAGCCATTGTTTCTCAGCCAAATAGCGCTTTGATCCACGCGCAGAACTGGGGCGTGTTTCAGAATTTTCATCGACACTGCCTCCTTCTCTATCGCCATATACGCCTGTGCTGGAGAGATATCCAATCCATTTTAGATTTTTTAATTTTGAAATTTCTTCTGCATATTGATTGAAAATGACGTCGCCATCAGCGTTTGGCGGCACGGAAATCAATAAATGCGTGAAACGATTAAATAAAGTTTCTGGGTCAACGATAGGGTGTTCATCATCAAAAATACGCGCTCGGATACGTCGAGAGAGTAAATCACGTTGGCGCTCTTCATCGCGTGTTGTACCACCTATCGTCCATCCTTGTTCCTCGTTTTGCAACGCATGACCAAGGTAATCGGCGGTATAACCATATCCAAAACAAAATAGACGTTGGCGCTCTTCACTCATTAGATACTCTTTATGAAATTTTGAATATTAAAAATCGACGTTTTCGTAATGCTCAACAGGCTTAAATCCTGGAACTTTGTCCGCTAATAAAGGCTTAAAGCTTGGGCGAGACTTCACACGGGCATACCAATCGCTCGCGCTTTGATGCTCTTCCCATGGAACATCCCCAATATAATCAATGGCAGATAAATGAGACGCCGCTGCAATATCGGCTAAGGAGAAATTATCGCCTGCCAGCCATTTACGTTTTTCAGTTAAAAACCCAATATAATCCAAATGGTAATGGATGTTGGCATTCCCTGCACGAATAGAGGGCGCATGCGGCTCTCCCAATTTTAACATAGGCTTCATTAGTTTTTCACCTAGTAAATTGTCAGACACTTCGCGATTGAACTTCACATCAAACCATCCAACAAGGCGGCGCGTTTCTGCGCGTTGAATGGGGTCAGCTCCCAACAAGTTATTTTCAGGATAAACTTCTTCCAAATATTCGCAAATCACTTGGGAGTTAGCCAATGTCGTGCCATCTGGTTCAACCAGCACAGGGACATCCCCCGCAGGGTTCATTGCCAAAAATTCTGTACGGCGCTCCCATATCTTTTCAATCTCATCATTAAAGGCAAGATTTTTCTCAGCCAGTACAATACGTACTTTGCGGGAAAACGGGTGCAGCCATAAGTGATATAATGTTCTCATATTATGAGTAGTGTAACGCAAAACTTAAAACACGCATAGCGCTTTTAAACATTTGTTATAAAAATATGCGCTCTAATTTGCGGCAACTAACTTAATGCGTACATCCACTTCATGCTCAACAGAATCCTTATCAACCCACTGCCCCGCACCAAGGTCAAAATCTAAACGATTCAATTTAACCGTTGCCTCCATAAAGGCTCTATTTTCTTGATTCACCTCCGCAATATCAAGAGTGAAAGGCAAAATCACAGGCATCGTTTTTTTCGCCAAGGTCAAATCACCTATGGCGATGTACGTGTTATTTGTACCTTTTTCAAATTGTGTGATCCTATACTGTGCGTACGCCCCGTCCGCTACATTGAACCACTCTCCCCCCATCATTTGCGCGTCACGATTGGCATCGCCGCTATCAACAGATTTAAGGTTGATGCGAATATCCGCGCTTGATCCAGTCAAATCGTTAGGGTCAAAAACTATTTTACCATCGAAATCATTAAAGTTGGCCGTGAACGGTGTTTGATACACACTCGATGAAAATTGAATGGAGCTTTGCTCTTTTACGATACGCCATATATTTTCGTTTACGCGGGGTTTTGGCTCTGGCTGTTTTGTAACAACTTCTTGAATTTCTGCTTGTTCACCAAACCCACTTAACTTATTCAGTATTCCTAATTTTATCACGACAAGCGCTAAAATTATCAGTGCGACTAGAATAACAAATTGCCACAAAACAAACAGGCGCGAAGGCACCATCCGTTTTAAAGTGATGTCCCCATCAATAATGTGATGTTTGATTGCTCCTGCACTATGTAAGAATATGGCTGCAATTAAACAATAGGCAAGGTAACTATGCGCACTGTTCATCAGCCCCGCCAGCGCAGGATTTTTATCCGTCAAAGCGGGCATCTGCAATCCAAAGAATGACACTGGATATTCCCCTGCGGAGGACATCAACCAACCACTAAGCGGCATACTAATCATCGCAATATATAATAAAATATGGGTAATTTTTGATAAAATCTTTTCCCATCGCTGATGCGTATCTAACGCGCGCGGTGGCTTTGAAATATGACGCCAAATTAAGCGTAACCCCGCCAACCAAAGCACCATTAATCCAAACGATTTATGGAGGCCATATATTTCAAATTTTTGCGGACTGTTGGGCATGGACTCCATATAAAAACCCACGCATATCAAGCCAAAGATGAGGATCGCTATTATCCAATGAAAGGACTTTGCTAACCAACCATAATGCGTCTCGCCGTTTCCCATTCCCATCAGTTATTAACCACATCACCCGTTTTGCGCAGTCCTTCAACCTCTAGGCGAATTTCAACGTCATCACCGATAAGCGGTAAACCATATTTCATACCAAAATCAGAGCGTTTTATTACCGCGGTAGCAGAAAATCCTGCTACATATTTTTGATTAAAAGTATGAACGCCTGCTTTGTTAAACGTCACGTTCA
Organism: uncultured Alphaproteobacteria bacterium; assembly: GCA_937941545.1. GTDB lineage: Bacteria > Pseudomonadota > Alphaproteobacteria > Micavibrionales > Micavibrionaceae. The sequence continues at coordinate 971 of CALDHI010000149.1, read as the reverse complement.
ACGTCACAGGTTTCGTTGTTTCAAGAATTGTTAAATCACCAATAATATTCGCCGTTTTCGTACCCGTTTTCTCAATCTTAGTGGACTTGAAGGTCATGCTAGGGAACTTTTCAACATCAAAGAAATCTTCATTCTTCATGTGCGTATTCCATTTTTCATCATCCATATCAATCGAATTGGTTTGAATAGCAACATCCACTTTAGAAGCCTCAGGGTCTGCACGATTAAACGTGAAAGATCCGTCAAAATCAAGAAACTCTCCTTGGGATTTTGAAAACCCCAAGTGATCCACGAAAAATAAAATCTGTGTGTGCGCCGTATCAAACTCATAGATTTCAATCTCTGCCTTTGCTGGCGTTGCCATCGTCACCATGCACGACACTAACAATATTAAATATTTCATAGAATTATTTCTCTCTTTTCTTTTTAAATTACGTTCATATTATAAATCCAAACGCCAACAACGCCGCCCAGTATTGCAAATCCCCACACACCCAAACCGTACGTCCACGCGAGCGACTTATCGTCTTGTAATTCGTTCTTTGTTTTTCGTCTCAACATGACATTGGCAAAGCCAAGCCCGATGCCAAAACCAATTAAAAACCCAAAAAATCCATAAATAAAAATCATAGCTATTTTTCTATTTTTTGCTTATACCTCAAATTTGATTTAACAATATTAAAACAAATTATGCCTTTATACTATATTATAATCTTAGCGCTCGTACAGGGGTTAACAGAGTTTTTACCCGTCAGCTCAAGTGGCCATTTGGTTTTAACGCATCACCTGATAGGCGAAGGCAATACAGACCTATGCTGGGAACAAAACCGTCTGATGGATGTGGCGGTTCATGTCGGGACGTTGCTTTCCGTTCTAGTATATTTCCACAAAGACATATTTATGATGATTGGCGGTATTTTCAAACCTAAATCTGAAGGATTTGGATTAAGCTTAAACATCATCATTGCCTC
>CALDHI010000148.1 GCA_937941545.1 uncultured Alphaproteobacteria bacterium | reverse complement strand
GCTTAAGGCGCACGCTTGGAAAGCGTGTTAGGGGTCAAACCCTACGCGGGTTCGAATCCCGCTCTGTCCGCCATTATTCTTATTTTCTTTATATCTAATCACCTCTGACTCTACACCGTAAGTATTGATTTAAAAGGCGTTTGAAGCTGCTTGATTTGATTATATTAAACCCCATTCATTCCGTGAGACCATTGCTAAACATACCCAATTTCAAAGTCCTGCCTTCATGAACGCTGTCAGGCAAAACTTAGGGCATAACCATTGATGCGACTTTGGGCAGTTATCGGATGCCGATGCGCGTAATATCATGTCCAGCGCACCAAAGATTTAAGATTATCAATCGCGTTACCGTTTGGTTTTTATTCAAAGTAGATATTTAGACTGGAGTAGGTTTATAAAAGAAAGGGATTCTAAGGGTAAACGTATATGAATTTTTTCTCTACACTTACAATTTTATTTGACATATCAATAACATTAAGGTATGGATAGGATGTTCATTATTAAGGAGATATTTATATGGCGCTATCAAAGCAAGCATTCAGTGATTGTGCCGCAAAAATTGCAGCGCGTTTACCTAGTTTTCTGGTACAGGAATTTACCCTTGGTGTAACCTGTTTTGGAAGTTGGACGTTAGGGGAAAAACTGGGCGATTGGTATAGCAACAATGGCTATTTCAAATTTGAAGAAGGACAAAAACTGGATTAATACGCATCCTTAAATTATAAATATGTTTTTAGACTGTTATTAGATAGTTAAAATCCCCAAAGGGGGCATTTATGGGGGCATATCTTAAAATTCATTTTTGAGTTATTAAATTAAAACAATAGCTTAACTATTAAAACTTAAGGACGCTCTATCATGAAATCATTACTGATACGATAACTTTTAATGTATAATTGTGTTAAGAGTTAACTTTCATTATGGTGTTATGGATTCAATATTATCACAGATACAGCAGAATGTTTTATACTCTATAAAACAGACAAACGCTAATATCGCGCGGGCGCAGCAAGCGTTGGCGACGGGTAAGGACGTGAACTCTGCGCTGGATAATCCGCAAAATTATTTCGCTAGTAATGCATTAAATAACCAAGCAGGTGATTTAAGCCGCACTTTGGATGGAATTAGTACGAGTATTCGAACAATCCAAGAAACTAATATCGGTGTTGAAGCGATGTTGAAGGTGATTGATCAGGCGGAAACGCTTATTCAAAATGGATTAATTGAACTCTTCCCTAAAACAGATGAAGAACCCGATCCTGAGGCCATTCAATATATTATCGATCAAAACCCAGATAGGCCTTATTTCGAACAAACGAATAATTTCTATCAAGGGACGACTGATTTTGCCTCATGGGAAGATGCTCGCGCCCGCGCCGAGCAAGCGGGGTTAAATGGTGTCCCTGAAATAACAGGACATTTAGCGACTATTACATCCCAAGAAGAGAATGACTTTGTTTTTGGATTACTAACGTCTTCAAGTTGGCTAGGCGGTAGTGACGATGCCGTTGAGGGGGAGTGGCGTTGGGTTGAAGGCCCCGAGGCAGGCGAGCAATTTTGGCAAGGTCTTGTCGCAGGTAATCCTGTTGATGGTGCGTACACCAATTGGGCGCCAGGGGAGCCAAACCAATTTTTTGGCGCGGGAAATCCAGAAAACTATGCGCATATGCGCGCCGATGGCACATGGAATGATTTACCTGAAAGCCAAAACCTAAATTATATCATTGAATGGGGCGGTGACCTTTTCATCCAAAACCCTGATATTAATGTCTCAACAGAAGCTATGGATTATCGGCGAGAGTATCTTGAGCTGATGGGGCAAATGGAGGGATTTTCAGAAGATGCGTCTTATCGGGGGCGTCACCTGCTTCGTGAAGATGATTTGGAAACAAGATTTAATGTGGATTTCACCAGCCGCCTTGAAACACAAGGTATCGACGCCACAATAGAGGGGCTTGGGCTGACGAACGATAATTTCATTAGTAAAACAGAAATGACCAAAATCCTAACGGAGCTTAGGCAAGCGCGCACCGAGCTTCGTGATTATAGTTCAAGCTTACAAAATGATTTGTCTATTATGACGACACGTCGTGACTTCATTGAACAAAATATCAATACATTTCAATCTGGGTCGGATGACTTAACATTGGCGGATTTGAATGAGGCAGGCGCGAATATTTTGGCTTTACAGACCAGACAACAACTTCAGTTTGAAACATTATCCTTATCATCCAACAGCAATGTTTTAGATTTGTTTTCTTAAAAAATTACAAGCTGTGATTTTCATCCCAAATACGCTTCCATACATTGGAGAGGCGATTAATACCTTTTTGGCTGGTGTGACGTACAGGTGTAATAACACTGATACTTCCATCTTCTTGGGTTGCAATTTGAAATGCAAATATATAGTTATCTGGTTCCAGCCCCATCCGTAGATCAGAGATGATAATCTTATTATCGATGGCCTCTAATTTATAAAAATCTTTCGTAAACCATGCCATGCGTTGAAATTTTGGCAGGTCACGTACGTCTTCAATTAATCCATCCGATGCGCGACTATAAGGCATAAATTGAATTGTTTTATTCTTATCAAATAAAGATAAATACCCAACCTTGTACGTGCCGCCTTCCAAGGCAATAACGCGCCATAATAGGATATTAAAGGGGGTTGTTTGTACCAGTATATTTGATGATGCAGAAGGGGGAAGTGAATTTTGCGCTTGTTTCATCACATAGCTTTGTACGCCTAACCCCCACATTAGATAACAACAACTCACGATAAGCGTATATTTCATGAAGCGTAGGGATTGATTTGTTAAATACACACCCAAGGCAAAGAGCATAGGCAGTGTGTAAAGCGGATCAATGATAAAGATAGAGCCTGTGCCAATTGGTGGTGAGTTCAAGGGCCATAAAAGTTGCGTACCATAGATGGTGAGCGCATCTAATATCATATGAGTAAGCAGGCCTAAAAAGACAATGAGCCAAATCGCGCGGTCTTTAAAACCAACCTTAAACCATTTTAGACGTGAAAACAGATAGGCAAAGACAGGCGTTGTCAGCAGCGCAAACAAAATTGAATGGCTGAAACCACGATGCGCTGTCATGCTGGTGATGGGGTCAGAATTCACAAAAGCCACGACATCTAAATCAGGAATAGTCCCGCAAATTGCGCCGATTAACACAGATTTACGGCCATATTGTCTATGACCGATAAGCCCACCAATGGTCGCGCCTAAAGCAATTTGCGTAATAGAGTCCATTTATGAAGTTGCCTGTGGTTCTAATACTTCGGCATAATCCACTAAAATCCCGTAATGCGGGTCTTCAATAACGTTGATTTCTACCATGTCTTTTGCATTTTTTAATAGCAAGGCACAATCATTCGATAAATGCACCAAGTGAAGTTTCTTGCCGTATTCTTTATATTTTAAAGCCAGCGCATCAATCGCTTCTAAGGCGCTATGATCCCATACACGGGCATTGCTGAAGTCAATAACGATGTCATCTTCTTCATCATTATTGGGGTCAATATCATCTTTAAATCCTTGGATAGAACCAAAGAAAAGAGGGCCGTGAAGCTTGTAAACTTTATTACCATCTTGCTTATTGTGCCAGACCGTCACCCAAACTTTACTGGCAGATTTCCATGCGTACACCAATGCCGATACAATCACACCAATGATAACAGCCACGGCCAAATCATGTGCCACTGTAATGGCGGTCACTAGGAAAATAACAAAAGCATCTTCTTTAGGGATTTTGTGCAAAATACGAATAGACGTCCAAGCAAAGGTTGAAATAACAACCATAAACATTAAGCCCGTCAGCGCCGCCAGCGGTATCATTTCAATCCATTGTGAGGTGAATAGAATAAAGCAAAGCAGGGCTAATGCCGCTACAATCCCAGATAGGCGTCCGCGCCCTCCTGATTTAATATTAATGATAGATTGACCAATCATCGCGCAGCCGCCCATGGCACCGAACATGCCGCACGTTGTGTTGGCAAGGCCTTGTCCCACACATTCTTGAGACGTACGCCCCCGCGTTTCTGTCATCTCATCAATAAGGGTTAGGGTCAGTAAACTTTCAATCAGGCCAATCGCCGCCAAGGTTAAGGCAACGGGGAAAATAATAGCCAATGTTTCAAACGTAAACGGCACCATGGGAATATGAAATTCAGGGAAGCCGCCTTTGATGCTCGCCAAATCGCCTACTGTTTTTGTATCTAAATCTAAGCCAATAACCAATAAGCTAACGGTTAAAATAGACACTAAGGACGCAGGAAGCCATGCGCCAATTTTTGGTAACTTAGGAAAGAAGTAAATGATGGCCATGGTTAACACAGTCAGCCCCAGCATCAGGTTCATATTTGCCCCATCCAGCCAACCGCCGTTGAATAGTACGTTGATGGCGCTATGGCCGCCTTCTTGCGCTGTGCCATCATGCAAGGCTTCGGGGGCGGGTTTTTTAAATTGCGCCAATTGAGCAAGGAAAATCACAATCGCAAGGCCATTCACAAACCCAAGCATGACGGGATAGGGGACAAGGCGAATAAATTTCCCCATATGAAATACACCGGCGAGTATTTGTAAAATACCCGTCAAAAATACGGCGGCAAAAAGATATTCAACGCCATAAACGGTCACAATTCCAACCATCGCAACCGCCATAGCGCCTGTCGCGCCAGAGATCATGCCGCTTCGTCCTCCGAAAATGGAAGTGATGAAGCCCACCATGAAGGCCGCATAAAGCCCTACAAGCGGGTCAACTTTGGCAACAAAGGCAAAGGCAATGGCTTCGGGAACCAACGCAAGGGCAACGGTTAAGCCAGATAAGACGTCTGCTTTTGGGTTATTGGTGAGATGAAATTTACGAACCAGACGCAACATAGTGAAACCTTTATAAATAATGCCATAAGAATTGAATTTTAAACTCTTATAACCTTATCCTATTTTTATTCAAGAGGCGCGCTTATAAAAAGAACTTTCCTTTTTAATATAGAAGAACAGTAAAATCGCAGAGATGACTTTGATAATAAGTGGCACAAAGGCGTACGCATAAATCAAGATTGCAGTATTGCTGTTGAGGGAGTCGGGCGTGTATCCGCTAAACTCTAATAAAGGAAAGCTGAGTCCGACGGCAATGGCTAGGGCGGCTTTAGCGATAAAGGTGAGGATGGCGTAATATTGACTGGCTGTTTCTTCGTGCTTTTGCGCTTTGATAATTAGCGCGATTATGGCGGGGGGAAGGGATAAATCCGCACCAACGGCAATGCCCGTCATGATACATATTAATGAAAACCCTATAATGTCGCCGCCCTCAAGAAATATAGCCCCTGCAAAACTGACGCAGGCTAAGATTAAGCCATAGAGCCATGCGTGAATATTGGACGTTTTACGGGCTATAAATTGCCAAAAAGGCATAGCCAGCGCACCGCTCAAGAAATAAAGAACAAGAAACAATCCCGTATAATTTTCCGCACCCAGATAGTCACGGATGAAAAATATAATTAAAGTGGCAGGAATGGCAGAAGCAATGGCACTTATCAGATAAATGCCGTAAAATGGCGCAATATTACGTGATTTCAACAAAGTGAAAAATGTGCGCTTTTGTTGATTTTGAGAGGGTGTACGTGTTTTTGTGCTCTTCGCCCACTTATAATATAAAAAACCACCAATCAGTATTAACCCTATCAATATCAAGCTGAGATAATGAAAGCTCTGTTCGGCGCTATAGGTGAGTAAGAAGATACTAGGAAGAGCGGAGGCAATGAGAAGCCCAATTAAGCCAACACCCTCACGTGTCCCCATAATAGTTGCATAGTTTTTTTCTTGCGTGTCCCACAGGCTGCCGATTGTTTGGACATTTATAGATAAGATACTAAATCCTGTTGTGCAGATAAACGTGCTTATGACGAGCCATGCTAGGGTATAATTAACCGTGGGATGAAAAATCATCCAAAATCCTACACCCAGTATTATCAGGGCCGCCATAATAATAGACGTACGCTTGCTGTGGTATTTATCACTATAATACCCAATGATAGGGTCTTGAACGGCATCAATTATACGCAAAAATAAGAGAGTGAAACCAATTACGGATAAGGATATTTGATAATTTACGGCATAGAAATCAGGAGCATGTACGTATATAGGAAGCCCCGCAAACGCTAGTGGTAAGGCAATAAAGCTGTATTGGAATAATTTTAATTTAAAAAGCATAAGCTGTCCCGTTATCAAGGTTCTCTATTGCATGCCTAATAATTCACGACGTAAATCAGGGCGCATTGTTTTTTCACTCAGCCATATGTCAAAAAATTGTTGTGTAAATTTACGATCCTCAATATTGCCTATGCGGACATCGTTTTTATAAAAAAGACTATATCCATCTTCAGTTCGTATTCCTGTAATTGTATCACCTTTTTTGATATCAGGGAAAATAGTATTCATTTTTACTTGCCATTTTTGGATAAGCGCGTCGTCAGAATTATGAATACGTTTCATTTCTTTTGCAGATTTCGCCGATATTTTTTTTCCGTCTAGGTTTATTAAGTATTTTAATGTGAGAGCATAAGGTTTGTTTTTATCAATTATACCATTAGGGGCGTATAATTGCGCTTTATATACGTTCCATATTAAAAACTGTAACTGTGTTTCACCAACTATTTGTGCGTTTGGGATATATTTATTAAGAGTGTTATTAGTCAGAGCTACTTGGGCGTTACTGTAAGAAATAGCAGTAAATGACAAGATAAAGACTAAAAATATTTTCTTAAAAAACAAAGGATTACCTAAAAAATAAAGTGATTACAAAATCATATTCGTGCAGACATGTATTGCTGTTACAATCATATTTGTCAAAAAATCGCAATCGTGACAATTTTTTGTTATAATCGGAAATGTTATTTTCATTTCAATAAAAGGTGTCGTTATGTTGGGTAAAAGAATAAATCAACGTGGGTTTTCACTTATTGAATTATCTGTCGTGATTATCATTAGCAGTATTCTAATGGTGATGATGTTTGACGCCTATAAGCAGTATTCTGAAAAAAAGAAAATTTATACTACACAGGCCAGAATTGACACAGTGACAAGTGCGATGAATCGTTTTTTTGCCAATTACACGCGTTTTCCATGCCCTGCGTCTAAATCAGCCAGCATTGGTGATCCTGATTTTGGTGTAGCGACAAGTTGTTACGATGAGAGTCAGGGTGTTGGCTGTAATGCGGATTATTGCGTTAGCTCAACCCAGATTGATCATGATGGCGACTCTTTCACACCTTTGGTGACGCGGCGTGTTCGGGAAGGCGTAATTCCTTTGATGACTTTAAAAGAGGGGATCGATAATGACGCTGCGGGTGTTGAGCGTTCTAGATACCCCATTGCGCAGCCAATCGGCGCAGAAGACTTACTAGATGCCTATGGCAACCAATTCACATATGTTGTGACTGAATATCAAGCCAGAGATGAATATATTCCAGAAACAGGCGCGATAGAAATTACAAACGAACATGGCGGTGCAGGTTCTGTTTTGGCGTCTAATGTGGATTATATCATATTATCTCATGGTGAAAATGGCGCTGGTGCACGTACAATATATGGTGTTCCTGCAGGCAATGGTTGTGTAGGTTTGCCCGCCAATGAAGCAGAAAATTGTGAAGATGGAGACCATGTTTATATGGCCTCCATTCGGTATGATGCTGGGCCTAATCAATTTGATGATATCCTGACATATCGTGGTTGGATGAGTTATTATTTGTGGGACCAATCCACACTAGACCCTAAAGATGTTTATAATACAAATGCAGGGTATGTTGGGATTGATATATTGTCCCCTCAAGAGCAATTGCATATTGCTGAAGGTAATGTCTTATTGGATCAAGAAGCGGCCGATTATCGTGGAACTGGCGCAGCAACCTTGATGGCTAAAGAATATTGTACGTATGATGGCACCGATGTTGAGGGGTGTTTTGACCCTGAATTAATTGGCGGCGATGGATTGGAGTGTCAGAATAACCCTAACAATCCGTTAAATGTAATTCACCGCATTAAAGACGGTGCAGCAGAATGCTTTAATTTATATGAAGATGCCGCGGGTGTTCCCCAAACCCAAGATGTAACATGTGATCCAGATGAATTTTTATATGGGTTAGAATACGACACATCAACACGCAAAATAAAAAAGCTTTGCCGTTAATAGAATAAGATAAAAATATGATAAAAAATATACAGTCACAAAAAGGCTTCACGTTAATCGAGCTGTCCATTGCGCTTGTCGTCATTAGCTTGTTGATGGTGGCTTATTTACAATTGGATGCAATTCAAGAAAAGAAGTATCAAAGCAATCTTCAACGCGCCAAGATTTTTACAATCGCCGATGGTTTGGCAAGGTTTCGCTCAGAAAATGGGCATTTCCCGTGTCCTGCCCGTCTTGATTTAGGGCCGTTAGATACTGGCTTTGGTATGCCAACAATCAATGGTGTGGGTGCGGCGTCTGATGATTGTAATACAATAGGTGTTCTGCCCGCTGATGTGACGGCACCTGGAACTTTTGCAAATGGATATTATGTAGCCGATTTGGGCGGTAAGCGCGTTCGTATTGGGGCACTGCCTTACAAAGTTTTAGGGGTTGGTAAAGAAGATATAATAGATATTTACGGTAATAAATTTACATACGCCGTTGTAGAAGAGCAGGCTTCACCTTCAACGCCTTACACGGAGTTTGAAACCAGCAATGTTAATCACGTTATTGCAGTCAAAGATTATGATTTTGACCCATTCAGTTTTATTCCTGAAACGGGTATATATACAGCCGGTAATGATATTGTAGTGCCTGTTGATATGGTCTTTTTCAGTCATGGTGAAAATGGTGCAGGCAGTCATCTTGAAAGAGGAAAGGTTCACCCTATGCCTTGTGAGGCAACAGGTGCAGCGGGTGATCCTGCAACAACGAATGATTCAGAAAATTGCTCTATTTATGATGGAATATTTGCGACAGAACGCTTCGTGTCTCGCTCACCTGCTGGTTTGGGTGGGGATTTTGATGATTTCTTGGTGTCTGATTTAGTTCAATGGATTTATATTTGGGATGCCTCTTTGGCCAGTGAAGAGGATGTTTATAATCGTAGTGACGGCAACATGGCCGTGGGTCACAAAAACCCAGTTGAAAGAATGCATGTAAAAGGCAATTTGCGCGTTGATATGAAAGGGGACGCCACTGTGCCTGACCCTAATTTAGGCAAAATTCAAACTGAAATTTTATGTGATGAGGCAAAAGAAGATTGCTTTGCGCCGGCGCATTTAGGTGGGCCAGAAGGCGCGGAAGAAACACTGCATTGTAATGGAGATAAACCTATGATGCGTAAAGTAAAATTAACAAATTCCGCTGATTCAAAAACGAGAAAACTTGATAGCGGCATAGCTTGTACGTCTGCTGTTGGTACAGACTCAATCAAATGTGATGACACTATTTTTTCTTTTATGAATGGTATTGAAATTGATCCTAATACTGGGGTGATCACTAAAAAATGTGGCAATGTCTTTTAAAAAAATAACAATAAGGTGATTAATATGTTTACGAAAAAGCTAATGACGAAGAC
>CALDHI010000147.1 GCA_937941545.1 uncultured Alphaproteobacteria bacterium | reverse complement strand
TGTGATTTAGTCTTTAGCGCCACTGGACGCGTCCCAAACCTTGATAATTTAGGACTAGATGCGGTTCATATCGCCCAACAACAAAATGGTGCGATTGAAGTAAATGACGATTATCAAACCTCCTTGCCTCATATTTATGCGGTCGGTGATATTATTAATCGTGTGGAACTGACCCCCGTTGCCTTGGGTGAAGGGCATCTATTGGCGGATAAATTATTTGATAACAGCGCCCGTCCACCTGTTTCGTATGACAATATCGCCACCGCCGTTTTCTCCAACCCGCCTATTGGCACAGTCGGATTGAGCGAAGAGCAAGCGCGGGATAAAGGACATGACGTCGCCATTTACAAATCAAACTTCAAACCCATGCGCCACACATTGAGCGGACGTGACGAGCGTAGTTTTATGAAACTAATCGTTGATAAAGCGAACGACAAAGTTTTAGGCGTGCATATGTGCGGTGCAGATGCCCCTGAAATTATGCAAGGAATTGGTATCGCCATGAACATGGGCGTGACCAAAAGCGATTTTGATCGCACCATCGGCATTCACCCAACAGCGGCCGAAGAATTTGTGACGATGCGCACTCCTGCTGAATAAGCTTGAAAGCATTCAGTGAATACATTAGTTTTAGGCGTTTCGCTTTTTCTTGCTACTCTTTTATAAGATATGGGAATAAGAAGCGAAATGTATATAAATACATGAGCGACGCTGTGACGACGTATCAAGGAAAATGGAAATGACTAAAAATTGGACACCGAATAGCTGGCGCGATAAGCCTGCAACACAATTACCGCAATACCCTGACCAAGACGCATTGCAAAATGTTGAAGGTATTATATCAGGCCTGCCCCCCCTTGTTTTTGCAGGGGAAGCGAGACAGCTTAAGAAGCAACTGGCGAAGGCATGTTATGGCGAAGCATTTGTGTTACAAGGCGGCGATTGTGCTGAAAGTTTTAGCGAATTTGGCGCAACCAAAATACGCGATACATTCCGCGTTTTGTTACAGATGGCTGTGACCATGACCTATGGCGGGTCTGTTCCTATCATTAAGATGGGACGTATGGCGGGTCAATTCGCTAAGCCTCGCTCTGCGGACATGGAGACGATTGACGGTGTTGAACTGCCTAGCTATCGCGGGGATATTATCAATAAGTTGGAATTCACCCCCGAAGCCAGAATACCCAACCCGCAACGTATGATACGCGCTTACAATCAATCAGCCTCAACGCTGAACTTGCTCCGCGCTTTTGCTAGCGGTGGGTATGCGAACCTAAGTAAAATCCACAATTGGAATTTAGACTTCGTAAAAGACAGCCCCGTGAGCGCGCGTTTTGAAGAAACGGCCGCACATATCGAACAAGCTATCAAATTCATGAACGCGTGTGGTATCAACGAAGAGACCGCCTCCAGCATGCGTGAAACTGATTTCTATACCTGCCACGAAGCCCTGCTCTTGCCATATGAGGAAGCTATGACGCGCGTGGATAGCACGTCTGGTGATTGGTATGACACATCTGCCCATTTCCTATGGATTGGCGCCAGAACACAACAAACAGATGGGGCGCAAATTGAATTTGCCCGCGGCATTAATAACCCTATCGGTATGAAAGTCCCGCCAGAGCTGGACGCGGATACGCTGATTAAACTGATTGATAAGCTGAACCCTGAAAATGAAGCGGGTCGTCTCTCCCTTATTGCGCGCATGGGCGCAGGGCAAGTGGAAGAAAAGCTTGCCCCACTCGTGCGTCGCGTCAAAGAAGAAGGCCGTAACGTGGTTTGGATTTGTGATCCGATGCATGGCAATGTTGAAAAATCACCAAGTGGTTTTAAAACCCGTAAGTTCAGTAATATCCTAGCCGAAGTGCAAGGGTTCTTTAATGTTCACCGCGCAGAAGGTACACACCCTGGTGGTTGTCACTTTGAAATGACCGGCCAAAATGTGACGGAGTGTGTTGGCGGCGCGGATGACATCACCGATGAAGATTTATCAAGCCGTTATCACACCGCCTGCGATCCACGCCTAAACGCCAACCAAGCGTTGGAATTAGCGTTCTTAGTCGCCGATGAGTTGAAAAAGATGAAGGCCTAATGTGAGTGACCTCAACATAATACTTGCCCAGATCAATCCTACGGTTGGGGATTTGGCGGGTAATTATGAGAAGATTTTAGATGTCTGGCTTGACAATGCCGAGGCGGATTTTATTGTCTTCCCTGAAATGGTGACAACGGGTTATCCTGCCGATGACTTACTCTTAAAACCTATCTTTATCAACGCTATAGCGCCCTTTATTAAAAAATTAATTGAAGCGAGCAAAGACTTTAAAGCGCACGCCTTAATCGGCCTCCCTTTAATGGATGGCGATGTGTTGCGCAATGCGGCTTACGTCATTGGTGACGGTACAATTCAACACACGATTTTTAAATTTAACCTGCCTAATACGGGTGTTTTTGATGAGAAGCGCTATTTTGCCTATGGCGATAAGATGCCTGAACCTTATACGTTTAAAGGACACAAGCTTGGCCTGATGATTTGTGAAGATGTCTGGCATAGCAATGTCGCCGCGCACCTGAAGGCCCAAGGCGCGGACATTCTAATCGTTCCAAACGCCAGCCCCTTTCAAATTGACAAGGTCGAACGCCGCGCAGAGCAAGCGCATGCGCGCATAGCCGAGACTGGCTTGCCGCTTATCTACGTCAATCAATATGGCGGACAAGATGATTTGGTCTTTGATGGACAATCTTTCGCGATGGATGCCCATGGCACTATCACGCATCAACTACCCGCCTTTGAAGAGAACATCGTTTCCATATCCATAGCACTGCCCTCCCTCACCTCCCCACCGTCATCCCGCGACTTGATCGCGGGATCTCCGCTCGAACCTCAAGAAGATTCCGACCTTCGTCGGAATGACGAAGATATTAATGAAATTCTATACAAAGCCGTCACGTTAGGCTTGCGTGACTACATTCATAAGAACGGCTTCAAAGGCATTTTTCTGGGGTTATCTGGCGGAATAGATAGCGCGCTGTCTGCTGTAATTGCCGTGGATGCGATTGGCGCAGACAACGTGCATTGCGTCATGATGCCCTCGCCCTATACCTCCCAAGATAGTTTGGACGATGCGGCAGAGTGCGCGACGCTGCTGGGTGTGAAGCTCGATACAATCCCGATTGAAAACGGTATGAAGGCTTTGGATGATATGCTGGATAAGTTTGTGGATAAAGACGCAGGCACCACAACGTTCGAGAATATCCAATCCCGCTTGCGCGGTTTAACGCTTATGGCGCTCTCAAATGAGACTGGCAAAATGGTGCTGTCCACGGGGAATAAATCTGAAATGGCTGTGGGCTATGCCACGCTTTATGGGGATATGTGCGGCGGGTATAATGCCCTGAAAGACCTCTATAAAGGACGCGTATATGCGCTGTCTGAATGGCGTAACACCCAAAGCCCCGCCATCCCTGAGCGCATTATCACCAAAGCCCCCAGCGCGGAGCTAAAGCCAGACCAAACAGACCAAGATACCCTTCCACCCTATGATGTGCTAGATGATATTCTTGAATGTTTGATTGAAAAAGAAATGGCGATTGAGGATATCCCGCATGACCACGCCACCGTTCTACGTGTATCAAAGATGCTAGATCGCAACGAATATAAACGCCGCCAAGCCCCCCCAGGCCCAAAAGTTACGCTTAAGGCCTTTGGCCGTGACAGACGCTATCCGATTACGAATGGTTTCTGACCATAGGGGGGGATGTTTAATATTGTTGGGCTTTCAAAGAAGGTCTTTCCATTTAATACAGGAAAAGCCTTTCGAACATCTGACAAAGCTTTCTCTGCAGTCACAATACGCGCTTCAGCTATTTCCCGAAATAGCGTATCTATCGGCAGTTTTTCCTCATTTTTTTTCCATAGACGTACCAAAGGCGTTATCTAATTGTAAATGGGTTTACATGACAAACCCTGCTTTTTCTGTGCTAAAATATACAGGAAGCTTACTACAACTATCATTTGCTTGCGATGCATTACGCTCCGCCTCATCTTGACTATCATAGTTCTTTATAGGAACTTCATCACCTATTTTGGACGCCATCTCAACAATGTCTGTTGCATGCCCCGCATTTAAACCAAATTGTTCTACTAAAATGTTATGCACTTTTGTTACATCAACAGCACTCTCTGTGAAAGAAAGGCAAACATTTACGCCCCCAGAGGCAAGCATTTCATCGGCTAGCTTATCTAAGATTCTATTCCCAAAGGAATCATCAACTTTACTCATATCTAATATGTCCTAAAAATTATTATTCTTCAAAATACACAAAGACTTTAATTATGTCAATAAAAATCTCCTTATAATATTGAATTCCACCACGAAACGCGCTACCTATAATATATAATTTATGAAAGACACACTTTATGACTGTTAAAACTCGTTTTGCTCCCTCTCCCACTGGTTTTCTGCATGTTGGAAATGCGCGTACTGCCATTATCACTTGGCTGTTTACACGCGCCAATAATGGGCATTTCTTGTTACGTATAGACGATACAGATCGCGAGCGCTCAAAAGATGAATATGAGCAAGCCATTGAAGACGGCATGACGTGGCTCGGGCTGAATTGGGATGAAAAAGCCAATCAAAAAGACCGCATGGACAGATATGCCGAAGTCATTGAAAAGCTAAAAGCCGATGGGCGCTTATATGCCTGTTATGAAACACCAGAAGAGCTGGGGCTGAAGCGTAAAACGCAACTGTCCCGCGGCATACCACCGACATATGATCGCGCTGGCTTAAGCCTGACGGATGAGCAAATCGCAAAATATGAAGCCGAAGGGCGCACACCCCATTGGCGTTTCAAGCTGTTGCATGAACCGATTGAATGGAATGACCTTATTCGCGGCGAAGTGGCTTTCAAAGGCGAAGATTTATCTGACCCTGTTGTCTTGCGTGAAGATGGCACACCGCTTTATCATTTATGCTCGGTTATTGACGATATTGATTTTGAAATCACGCATGTTGTGCGCGGTGAAGACCATGTTTCCAACACCGCCACACACGTGCAAATGTTTGAAGCGATCTCTGGCAAAGCGCCTGACTTTGCGCATTTGGCACTTATTTCTGATGCCGAAGGTGGCAAGCTCTCTAAACGCCTTGGCTCACTAAGCGTGAAAGACATTCAAAATGATGATGGCTTAGAAGCCATGTCGATTAATTCCCTCATGGCACGCCTTGGAACATCTGACCCAATCGAAGCCTATACAGACTTACAACCTTTAATTGATAGCTTTGATTTCTCAAAATTCTCACGCTCAACACCCAAATTTGATCCTGACGAGCTAGTGCGCTTAAACGCTCGCATTCTATACGACACCCCATTTGAGGCCGTCAAGGAACGCTTAGCGGAAGATGGCTTGAGCGAGATTGATGAAGCTTACTGGCTGGCTGTACGCCCAAATCTTGAAAAACTTGGCGATGCGAAATCGTGGTGGGAAATGACGAACGGCACAGTTACACCCGTTATTGAAGCCGATGATAAAGACTTTATCGCTACGGCGGCGACGCTTCTGCCTGACGCCCCATGGAACGATACGACATGGAAAGAATGGACTGGCAAGATTAAAGAAGGCACAGACCGTAAAGGTAAAGGATTATTCATGCCCTTGCGCAAAGCGTTGACAGGCATGGAGCACGGCCCAGAATTGGCAAACCTCCTCCCTCTTCTTGGCCCAGAAAAAACTAAGAAGCGTTTAGCGGCTTAAACACATCATGACTACACCCGCCATCATACTTATCGCCCCGCAAATGGGAGAGAATATTGGTGCGGCGGCGCGGGCGATGTGTAATTTTGGTCTTAACGATTTACGGCTGGTGAAGCCACGCGATGGTTGGCCGAGTGAGAGCGCCACCGCCAACGCGGTTGGCGCGTTTGATGAAATGAGTGCCGTTGAAGTCTTTGATAATACGACTGATGCGCTAAAGCCCTATCATACAATTTATGCCACAACCGCCCGCCCACGCGATATGCGTAAACCTGTTTTCACTGCCCGCCAAGCCGCACAAGACATTGCCGACAAACAAGCGCAAGGGTTAAGCACTGCCGTTATGTTTGGCGGGGAACGTGCGGGCTTAACCAATGAAGATATTGCGTTGGCGCATAATATCATTACCATTCCAACCAACCCTAATTTCTCCTCGCTGAATTTAGGACAAAGCGTCTTACTGGTGGCGAACGAAATTTTTCAAGCCACGCATAACGCCCCTTCCGTCACAACGCCCACAGGGGACAGTGCGCTGGTGACACACGAAGAACTCAATGAGATGATTTCGCGCTTAGAAAATGAGCTTGAGGCGCATAAATTCTTCCGCAATCCTGATATGAAACCCACCATGATGAACAACATACGCACGATGATTGCCCGCGCCAATTTAACCGAACAAGAAGTCCGCACCTACCAAGGCATTATTAGTGCTTTGATTGGGAATAAAATTCATTAATTTCTTACCTCTGTCTAATTCAAATTTACTTGAAAACAGTCCACTCAGGGGGGGCTATCGCACGAAGAGCTTGCCTTTCATTACCGAAAGCAGCCATTAATACTGGGTCATTAGCTTCAGTGAATGAAGGTAATTTATCTTTATTAACATTAAACTCTAAACAAATTTTAACATGCCCTCTTACATTAAGCTCTTGAGGATCATCAGAAAAAGCTCTTCCATGCTTCCAACCTACTGGGCTGCTAGAACAAGGAACTTTTATACCATACCCCCCTCTATCAATATTTTGAATAGACCCATTTTGAAACAATCCAAAAACTGTTGCAGCAGCAGCGCTTGCAGCGCCCATTGCTGCATACTTCCAATCCATAGCAATTGCTGTCACCGCATAAACGCCCCCTAAAGTAACTGCAGACAAAATATGTTGTTGAGTTCTTAAACTATTACGTTCTGAATTAGCCTCTCCTGAATAAACATTTTCGACCGTCATATCTACAGAATCCGCACCATCAACCATCGCCTTTATTTTTTTGAACGAATTATTATCTAAGACATCTTGAACTGACATCTTATCAAAAACAGGTCTATAACCCGAAAGCCTTTTAATAAGGCTTAGATTTGAGCCGTCGTACCGCTCTACAGGCACTTCAATTATAAGCTTCTGATTTGCCAATAAAGCATTCGATAAACTTGTTAATTGTAACTCCTCAGAGTTATTCAAAGCATAGGATATTGCATCCTGCTTTTTTTGATAGAGGGCAACATCACGATTTTTTTCTCCCGCTTCTTTCAAACGGCCATTAATATTCTGACTTGCTTGTTGGTGAGCCAATTTGCGTTTCTTTAGCTCTTCCTTAACAACCAGACTTCTTTCTAATTCATTCATTTACAACCCTCAAATCACTATTTTTATATTTACATAGCATACGCACTTACTTTCCGTTATGTCAATAAAAAAAACCGCCCCTTGAGTTAACAAACAGGCGGTTTTTAGAATTCTTATATAATGCGCTTAATCAAAGTATTTTGGGTCATTGTCTAGGAGCAAGAAGCGAGATGTAAAATATCTACATGAGCGACGCTCGACGACGACAAAACCAAAAAGACGAGGATTAAAATTAACGTGAGTAGAACTCGACGATTAACTGTGGCTCCATCTCAACAGCAAATGGCACATCAGCCAGCTCAGGCACACGTAAATACGTTGCTTTACCTGCTTTGTGATCTACTTCGATATATTCAGCCACTTCACGTTCAACAGATTCTACAGATAGAATAACCATTGGTAATTTCAATGAAGATGCCTTCACTTCGATAACATCACCAGGCTTCACTTGGTAAGATGGGATATTTACTTTTTTACCGTTTACAGTCACATGTTTGTGGCTAACGAATTGACGCGCAGCAAAAACAGTTGGAACAAATTTTGAACGGTAAAGAACAGCATCAAGACGGCTTTCAAGCAAACCAATAAGATTTTGACCTGTATCACCCTTCATACGACCCGCTTCAGCGAAATAACGGCGGAACTTACGCTCACCAATATTACCGTAGTGACCTTTAAGCTTTTGCTTAGCAAAAAGCTGAATACCATATTCAGTTGGTTTCGCACGACGCGCGCCATGCATACCCGGCGCAGTCTGACGTGTGTTAAATGGAGATTTTGGACGGCCCCAAAGGTTACAACCCAAACGGCGATCGATTTTATATTTAGACTTAGGTCTTTTTTCACTCATTACAATAGTTCCTTCTATTTGTTTCACCGAACTGATCTATTTTTATAGATTCAGCACTCCCACTTGTGGGCATGGCGTTTTTTTTAATTGTCCCAATTACCAACAGCAGGATTGAAGTCTATCATTTGATATTCATCAATAAGGAATCGCTTCCTTTTCTTGGGAATAGAAGGATTTATAAGGGTTTGGGGATAAAAGTCAAGAAATTAAGGTTATTCACGCCTAAATTTGTTTATATGACTTCAAACAATCTAACCTAAGAGATATCCATGAAAAAACTATACCTTCTTCCCCTTTCCGCTTCTTGCCTTCTGCTTAGCTCTTGCCAAACGAGCGAAATGACACAAGTGGCCAACATATTATTAAACAATTCAAACGTCCAGAGCGCCGCATTAGGCGCATTAACCAATCAAGACATAACCGCTGCTTTCAAGCAAGCTTTAACGATTGGAACTGGCGAAGTGGTCAATCAATTGGGTGCCACCAATGGCTTTAACCTAGATCCACAGGTAAAAATCCCCCTACCCCAAAATCTTCAAAAAGTACAAAGTGCGTTGAGCGCAGTGGGTATGTCTTATTTGATGGATGACTTACAAACCAGAATGAACCGCGCTGCGGAAATTGCGACCCCTCATGCTAAAGAATTATTTGTGAACGCCATCACTGATATGTCATTTGATGATGTGATGACGATTTATAGAGGCCCGCAGAATTCAGCGACTAATTTCTTCCAATCAAAAATGTCTGCGCCTCTGGCGGATAAAATGCGCCCCTTTATCAATCAAGCTATCTCACAGGCTGGCGTCATACAAGCCTATGACAACGTTATGGCAGGTTATAAAAGCATTCCCTTTATGCCTGATGTTAAATCTGATTTAACCAACTATGTGTTGGATGAGGGAATTGAGGGAATTTTCTTCTACCTTGGGGAACAAGAAAAGCAGATAAGACAAGACCCAGTCCGTCAAACAACAGACTTATTAAAACGTGTCTTTGGCCAGAAATAAGTCACCATTTTCCAACAATTTTTGTTGTCGCCCTCCTATGGGTATGACAGAATGGGGAATAAAGGGAATCATTAATGGCCTATGATTTAGAAGAAATAAGCTTACTTGTTGTGGAAGATACCTTCCCTATGCTTGTCTTGGCAAAATCGCTTCTGCATATTTTTGGATTTCGGAACATCTTAACCGCAAAAAGCGGTGAAGAAGGATACGAGCTCTATCAGCAATATAAGCCTGATTTAATCATTACCGATTGGTTCATGGAGCCAATGGATGGTATTGACCTTACAAAGAAGATAAGAACAGATGAAAAATCTGTTAATCCTTATATCCCCATTATTATGATTTCTGGTTATGCTAGTCGTCCACGTGTTGAAGCCGCCAGAGATAATGGCGTGACTGAATTTGTGATTAAGCCTTATACGGCTAAAGACCTTTATAACAAGATAATCCAACTTGTTGAGCACCCCCGCCCCTTTGTTAAATGTGATGATTTCTTTGGTCCCGATCGTCGCCGTAAAGTTGGAAATTACGATGGTCCTTTCCGCCGTGAAGACGATGACGACAAGGACCACTTCAGTGAACGTGATGAAGAAATGCGCAAAGCTGCGGATGATATCGTAACAAAAAGCCAAACAAAATAACTTCATACAACAAAATCTAAGAGCCAAGTAATGACTGAGAAGAAGAAGAAGCAGAAGAAGAAGAAGAAGAGTAACCTGATTGAAGTGCCTAATGTCCTAAAAGACAAGGCAGGCGAAGGTGGTGAAATGCCAATTATGGCTATCAAAGAAGCACAAATGTTTATCACAAGTAATGATATTGACTTCAAACCTATGGCCTCACGGCACCTAAAAGAGATAGACGCTGATTTTAAATCTTTTCAAGAAACTGAAGATAAAAAAGGAAAAGATGAGTATTTAAAGAAAATCATTGAGAACATTATGCAAATTAAAGCGCATGGCGGTATGTTCCATTATCAAATCATGAGCGATATCGCAAATGTGGTTTTACATTTTCTAGAAGGTATTACTGAGTACCACGCAGAGCTCTATCAAATCATTGAAGCGCATAATAACAGTATCCGTATCGTTATTAAGCGTAACATTAAAGGCGATGGCGGCATGCAAGGGCAAGCCATTATCGAAGAGCTACAAAAAGTTACCAAACGTTACCAAAAGAAGTACCGTAAAAAATAAACCAACTCTACTCTATAATATCCACACAATATCTTCGGCTATGCTAACTACTATTTTCGCATAATATCTAGAAAAAAATCGCTTCGTACATTCTCATATAACCAGTTCTGCACATTTCTATATGGTAGATTCCTAAACCATCCTGTATCCACATTCGCAAATTGTCGTATAAATGGAAAAATAGCAATATCTGCAAGACTTGTTCTATCACTCAAAAGCGCTCTATTTCGCGTTAACTTATTATCCAGTTGTTGAATAAACATCTCTGCTTTATCTCTTGCCTTAGAACAATCTTCTCCTGCAAAACGATTAGGATATTTATATCTATCAAGCTGTGGCTTAAAAATTGTATCATTTACGAGAATGAGATTAAGAGCTTCTTCTTTACTCTCTAACCAGTCATCAAAATCATTCTGTGATAGCGCCCATAGCATTATTTCTAAGCTTTCATCTAAACACATAGCTCCATCTACAACCAAAACAGGAACAGTTCCTTTTGGTGACAAGCGCAGCATGTCGACGGGTTTATTTTTAAAATCAATATCATTTTTTTGATATTCTATGCCCGCATAATGTAATGCCATACGCGCCCGCATCGCATAAGGACATCGCCGGTAATTATAAAGAATGGGATTCATTACTTACTATTCGGATAGATAAACCCAGACGCCGGATAAACGCGGCCAAAACTGCCTGAGGGGTAATTCCAAAAGCGTATTTTAGACCAATCATTGTTGGTAGAAACATCAATGGCTGGCATACGTTTATAGACAATCTTGCGTTGCTTTAACGTTCCGCCCCAATTCGTATGTTCAACCTCAATAGTGCGTTGATCAATAATTCCACTGACAACGCCGACATGACCATATTTATTACGTTTGGTTTTTGACAGCACCAACACCGAACCAATTTTAGGGGTATCTTTCGAACACTCATACTTATCCTGCGCTTGATACCACCATGTATGGGCATTGCCACGTATAGGAATACCTGAAGCATCGCGTGCATAAGGGACACATTGTTGATGTGTATTGGAATGGTAATAATCATGGACAGGGCTAAAATCTTGCTTCTTAACTGTCGCAACTTTTTTATTCGGTTTTTGTTTTGGTAGCGGCGCAGGCACATGGGATGCACACGCAGAAAAAACAAACAGAGACGTAAATATAAGAATGAAATTTTTCACAAAAGAACCTAGAGATAATTAATATATTACCGTTATCTTACCCAACAACATGTTTTGTTTAAGGCAATTTAACAGGGATTAAGACTTCATTACGGCGAAAGACAGGAAGCGTAAAAGGCGCATCATACGCCGCCGTTGAATAAAGTCCAGACACTAAATAATCTTGATCCTTAATCCATGCCTCAAGAATAGCTTTATGCTTTTCAATATTCTTTTTTTGAAGGCGACCATTAAAACGTATGCTGGCTACGTTATAATTATTTAATTCCTCAATTTTCACATCAGAGTTTGTGGGTTGCGGGGTATTATCCATCGTAAACCTACCAGGTAAGACAAAAGACATTTTTTGACTGCTGCCTTCACCTGCCATAAAAACGGGGGCTGTCATCTCAATCTTTTCGGAAGCTGTATCGTTTTTTTCGTCACCCATAAAAACAGGCGTTGTCATTTCTATCTTAGTGCTTTTTACATTATCGCCCGTAATGTAGCCAAACAAACGGCGGAAAGACCCATTCCGTCCCTCTTCCATCTCAGTACTCACCAATATCAAATTATTATATTGGCGCACCTCAATTGATTGTGAGATGTCAGATTTAATAAGTTTATAGGGCGCTGTTTCAATTTCGCTTTTACCAAACACGCTACATCCTGAAATAATTAACAAAGAGAAAGATAATACTAAAATTTTCATTATATTTGTACTCAATTACAATAACTCAATCTAAAAAGGCACTTTCAAACTAATCGCGCCAGACACATCAGGATCAGCCCCTGTCGAAGATAAAAAAGTTGTTCCACTTAATGTGATATCATTATTGAAACGATGGTCGACATCCAAACCAACACGCCCCCAAGTATCGTTCGCAGACGCGCTGTTCAAATCAAACGAGGAAAGCCCAACTAAATCACCGCTTACGTTCGTATTACCCGCATCAAACTTACTAACAGCTTCAAGAGTCACTCTTATTTCTGTTTTCTTATTTTTTAATTTGGACCCCACTTCAACACCAACACGCGCCTCTTTAGATCGGATATCAATATCATCGAAACGAACAGGAAACCCACCGCCTGTTTCTGTATATCCATCAATTTTAGTCTTAGAGATTGTAAACGCAGCTTTAGGAGAAAAAGTAATAGTGCCAAGTTTATTTATCTTAAAATGCCCTGCATCTTGCCAAAAGGTCGATAACCTCACGGCACCCGCATTAAGATCTGTAGTACCGCTAGACGAATCTGGCGTCAAACCATTTAGGTAGCCACGTGTTGCATCCATATCCCATTGACCATACAACCCCGTAACACCAAAGATAACAGGTAAACGAAGCGGGCTATAATTCACTTCAACAATTCCATACTCACCGCTTAATTCTTGCTCACCACTTAAATTTGTATCTTGTTCGGATTTAGAGAGACCAAACCCAAAACCAACACGCAATTGTTTGGATAAGAAGTCTCCGTATACACCAGCCTCTTGATTAGATAGATATCCTTCACGATCACCGTCATCGTTAAAAGCACCGTCGGCTGTAAACCAGCCGCCATAATTTGAATCATTATTATATTCCAACATTAAAGGGCGATGATGGGCACCATTTAAAGGTAGTGAAATTGCAATATTCGATAGACCAACAATTGTAGCAGATTCAACAATCGATTGGTTCACAGATTCCGTATTTAAAACGCCACTCCCTATAGGGCTAACCCGTGCTAAAAACGCCTCTGTTCCATTTGCAGTTGTTCCTGATCCGACAACAACGCTTCCGTCACTACTCACACCCTGAGCCGTGCTTAAGATTGTGTACCCTGTTGTATCAACCCCCTCGTTCGTCAACCAATCATTGACCGTTTCCATTCCAGTCTCTGCTGTCCAACGGAAAGCTTCAACGCCTGCAGCAGACGTACTCTCTCCAACGATTACAGAACCATTTGAACTTACATCAAACGCTTCACTAGAAAAAGCGCCACCAGCTAAATCACCGATACCACTCATAGTAGCACCATCATATCTGAAGGCTTGTAGACCAGCCGCACTCGTGCTTCTACCCACAATAATTGAACCATCTGAACTAATCGCGTTAGCGCTACTTATGTTTGCCCCGCCAGCTAAAAAGCCCAGCGCCTCCATACCTGTTCCTGATGTCCAACTAAACGCTTGCTCAGTTGCAGAAGACAAAGAATTACCAACGACAATAGATCCATCGCTATTGGTATCAAGAGCAACACTGGAGAATGTCCCGCCCGGCAAGTCACCAAGCCCTGTCATAACACCGCCAACCCAACGAAACGCCTCTGTTCCATTGGTACTTGTAGACGATCCAACCACAACCAGACCATCATCACTGACGCCATAAGCGATACTTGAGAATATGCCGCCTGTCAAATCACCAAGCCCCGTCATCACGCCACCTGTCAAACGAAATGCTTCAGGTCCGCTGGCGCTACGACCTTGTCCAACAATCACAGAACCATTGGCACTCACATCAAGTGCTTGCGCTGTTGTTGCCCCACCTGCCAAGTCACCCAAATCTTCGATTAAAGTACCCGCTGTCCATTTAAACGCAGCAAGACCAGTTACGGGACGGCCGGTCCCGACTACCGTCGTTCCATCACCACTTACAGCAAAAGCTTCACTATTAAAGGTCCCGCCTGCAACATCATCTAAAGGGATCAACTCATTTTGGGCAATAGCAGGAGTAATTGAGAGTAAGCTGGCAACCCCAACAGACAAAAACAATGCTTTGTAAGAAGAGATTTTGGTAAATTTTGGTGATGTTTTCATGATTTATGCTCTAAATGATTTATAAAATTTGCTAAACCTAGCACGATTCATAGTACTTCCCCATAGAAAAAGTTAATCACGCACTGTTTTTACTAAGTTGGTTGAATGCATGGCCCATTTTATTTCCCAATAAATAAAAATCAAAAAAAACGACAAATCAGGGAAAATTGCATCCTATTTTAAAGTGCTACTTTGCTTAGTTTACAACTCTTTAAGGTTATTTATAGAAAGTAGCTTTACCCGTTCTTATCAAGAATAAAACTAAGCATTCAAAGTCCGTCATAGGGAGTCGCCACATTCCATTAAAAAAATTTTATTCTAGATAGAATAAATTCAGATCTTTCTTGTGCATTCATTTTAGGGACTTCAATCAAGTCATAATCTAGCTCCTGGTATATTGCGCGCAATGACCGGCCAAAAGCTTTTGCTTGTTCATACGACATGGTTCTTTCATCATCGGTTTGATAAATCTCCTCCCAGTCTGCAGTAATAAAAACAGATTTATTGTAGCTATACATTTGAGATGCTTCTTTTACAAAATTCAAGTCAAGATTAAATAAAGCGGCGTAGGCAATCATATCTGGTACACCTCGATCAAATAAGACAGGCTCTTCTGAGTCTTTATGTTTGTTATAGAAGTAGAGAGAACGGGATAGCATTAGCTCCGTAAATAATTGCATATCATTTTCTGGCGTGCCATTACCTTGAAAAAGCCGTTGTTCCGCTAATATCTGTCTGGCTGGCTCATCGACAACATTAAAACCTTTTAGTTTTAAGGCTTCCGCTATGGTTGATTTACCGCTTCCCATTGCGCCAGTAAGAATGAAAAAATTTGATTTCATAGTTTTCCTTGATGTAAAAATAGGCCATCATCGAATTAATGTCTAGCTATAGCTTAGTCGAACTTCGTTTAAAACTTTCAAGACTGCACTAGGAGAAAAGCCGTAGCGCGTTCACGCGCCTGAGGCTCTTAAAATAAATGGTGGGCCCGGAGGGACTTGAACCCCCGGCCAGACCGTTATGAGCGGTCTGCTCTAACCAGCTGAGCTACAGGCCCAATTAGAAA
>CALDHI010000146.1 GCA_937941545.1 uncultured Alphaproteobacteria bacterium | reverse complement strand
CTGTAAAAGCAAGCTCATCAACTGTTCCTTGGACGACGACGAATGAGCGTATTCATATTGATATTCAAAAATAAGAACGATAAAGGATTGTTTTTTGACCGATAAAGATTCAAAAGTTGATCCGCTTCTTCAGTGTTTAGTGTTTTTAACGGCGCATTATAAACGCGCACGTTCGGCGCAATCTTTGGTGTCTGGTATGGCCTATGGTGCCTCCGACATGGGGCCAACTTTATTTTGTGAAGCGGCGGAGCGTATTGATTTAAAAGCAAAAATTGTTAAACGCGCCAGCATACAGAAAATATTAAAACCTGTTTTACCCGCAGTTTTAATTTTAAAAGACAATCAAGCGTGTGTTTTATTGAAGTTAAGCAAGGATGAAAATTCGGCGATTATTTATTCTCCCGAAACACAAAGCGAGCGGAATGTTTCGTTAAAAGATTTGAATAAAGTTTATTCAGGTTATTCCATTTATGTGCATCCCAAACCAGAATTTGAAGAAGCGGAATCAGCGCATAAAGACGATACCGATAGGCATTGGTTTTGGGGGCCTATGTTGCAATGTAAAAGTATTTATCTGCGCGTGGCGTTGGCGGCGATATTGGTTAATATTTTTGCCCTCACCAGCCCTATCTTTATCATGAATATTTACAACCGTGTTATTCCTAATAATGCGATTGAAACGGGTTGGGTCTTAGGGATTGGCGCATTGACCGTTTTTGTTTTTGATTTTCTAATGCGAACCCTGCGCGGGTATTTCATTGATTTGGCAGGGCGCAGAATTGACGTGATTGCAGGGCGTAAAATTTATGATCAATTATTAAACATTAAATTAGCGGAGCGTCCCGTTTCCAGTGGTTCTTTTGCGAATATGTTACGTGATTTTGACTCTGTGCGTGATTTTATTACGTCGGCGACACTGACAACTGTGATTGATTTGCCGTTCACCTTTTTATTCTTATTTGTGATTTGGATATTGGGCGGCTCTATTGCGTTTGTTTTGGCGGGATTAATCGTCGTTGTTTTTATCGCGGGTGTTGTTTTACAATTTCCGCTTAAATCATTGGTGAAAAAATCAACTAAATCTGCGGAGGCCAAACATGGTCTTTTGATTGAATCAATTCACGGGTTAGAGACGATTAAAGCCGTGGGTGCGGACGGTAAAATGCGCGAGCGTTATGGGCGGTATATTGCAGAAAATTCTGGTTATTCCCAAGGGTCACGTTTTGTGTCTGCGCTGGGGGTGAATATTTCTAGCTGGGTGCAGCAAACGGCGTCTATCTTTGTTGTATTGTTAGGGATGTATTTGGTTCAAGATGGCGCGATGAGCGTTGGCGCGTTGATTGCGTGTGTGTTGTTAGCAGGGCGAGCGATTGCGCCAATTGGTCAGATGGCCAACCTCATGAGCCGCTATCACAGCGCCCGTACGGCGCTTTCTACGTTGAATAATATTATGAGTAAGCCTGTTGAACGCCCGTCTAGTAAACAGTTTTTACATCGTCCAACCTTGAATGGTAATATTGCGTTTCGCAAAGTATCGTTTGAATACCCAAACACAAACCGTAAAGTGTTGGATAAAGTGAGCTTTACGATTGAAGCAGGTGAGAAGGTTGGTGTGATTGGGCGCATTGGCTCAGGCAAGTCAACCTTGGCACGTTTGGCAATGGGATTGTATGACCCAAGCGAAGGCACAATTTTGGTTGATAACACAGATTACCGCCAAATTGATCCAGCAGATTTACGGCGTAACGCCGCCTATATCGCGCAAGATGTGGTGCTGTTTCATGGCACGGTACGCGATAATATTACCGCCAGCGTTCCGCACGCCAGTGAAGAAGAAATTTTAGAGGCGTCCAAAGCGGCAGGGGTGCATGAGTTTATTTCCCGCCATCCTATGGGTTATGATGCGCCAGTAGGGGAGCGCGGTGAAGGTTTAAGCGGTGGGCAACGTCAATGTGTCGCGCTGGCGCGGGCAATGTTATTAAAGCCAAACCTATATATATGTGACGAGCCAACCAATGCGATGGATACCCAAGCCGAAACCGCGTTCGTGCATCATATCCAAGAACAAACAAAAGATAAGACGTTGATATTGATTACGCATCGTCATCATTTATTATCCATGGTGGAGCGCCTGATTTTAGTCGATCAAGGGCGCATTATAATGGATGGCCCAAGCGATGACGTTGTGAAAGCGATTAACACGGGTGAAATTCAGGTGCCGAAAGAATAGATATGTCTGACAAAACCGATAAAGATTTTATGAATGAGCTGGACGCGGCAACGCGTTTAAGGCCGTCTGTGGCATCGCACTTTATGTTGTTAACTGTTGCCTCATTGGTCGGAGCATTTTTTGTTTGGGCAGGCACGTCAGAGATTGAAGAAATCACGCGCGGCGGCGGAAAGGTCGTTCCCACACAAGAAATTCAAGTGGTGCAAAGCTTGGAAGGTGGTATTTTAACCGAGTTGTTTGTGACAGAGGGACAGCAAGTTAAAAAAGGCGATGTGTTACTTAAGATTAACGACGTTGCCTCCTCATCAGAAGAGCGCGGTGCGGAAGCCCGCAGCCTTGCGCTGAAAGCCAAAAAAACACGCTTAAATGCAGAGGCGCAGGGCAAAACTTTTGTCGCGCCTAAAGAAGTGTTAGAAAAATTCCCTAATATTGCGCGTAATGAAGAGGCCTTGTTTAGGTCACGTCAACAAGAACTGAACAATGCAAAATCCATTCTTGATAATAAAATTAGCAGCGCACGGGCGGAACTGCGCGAAGTGCAAGCCAAGATAAATCGTTTATCTGACAGCCGTGGCAGTTTGAAAAAAGAATTAAGCCTCACAGAAAAAATGGTGGCGAAACGCGCTGTACCTGAAATTGAAGCTATTCGCCTAAGACGTGAAATATCCGATGTGTCTGGACAAATGCGTGAAGCCACGCAACGCAAGAGCGGACTGGATGCAGATTTACGTGGGGCGCAACGCGAACGCGCGGATAGAGAAAATAAATTCAAAAGCCAAGTGCTAGGTGAGCTTAATGAAATTGAAAGCCAGATATCACAGTTGAAAGAAAACCTCACCGCGATTGGGGATAGGGTGGATCGTTCCGAAGTGCGCTCCCCCGTCGATGGCGTTGTGAATAAGGTGGCGATAAAAACAATTGGCGGAATTATTGAACCCGCGATGCAATTGGTTGAGGTTGTGCCCCTTGATGATGAGTTGAAAATTATTGCGCGTGTGTTGCCCCAAGAAATTGCGTTTCTTCGTCAAGGACAAGAAGCGAATATTAAGATATCTGCGTATGATTCCCAACGTTACGGCGCATTGAAAGGTGTGTTAACACGTATTGGTGCAAATAGTGTAACGGACAAAGAAGGCAACGTAGCCTTTGAAATTGAGCTGGAAGCGAACCAGAATTATTTAGGGACGAAAGAAAATCCTCTACCTATTACTCCAGGTATGGTGGCGGAAGTTGAAATTATAACGGGTGAGCGCACGATTTTAAGTTATCTCGCTAAACCTGTTTTACGCGCAAAAGACAAAGCGTTGACGGAGCGATAGAAGATGCGGTTTTTAACCAACAAAATATCGCATATTATATTCCTATTATTAATTTTAATTTTGGCGGTGAACTTTAGTGATTCAAGCCATGAACTGCGCAAGCGGATTCAGTACCTCACCTTTGATGTGTTTAACCGTATGCACGAGCGCCCCGCAACGGATGATGTTGTTATTGTTGATATTGATGAAGCGTCGCTGAAACAAGTGGGGCAGTGGCCATGGTCGCGTACCGTCATGGCACAACTGGTTGAAAATCTGACCGCTATGGGGGCAAAATCTATCGCGTTTGATATGGTGTTTGCGGAGAATGACCGCACCAGTCCAAAGACGATTTTGAAAAATATGCCCGATGATGATGGGCAGTATGATACGATTAAACAGCAGCTGATGATGTTGCCTGATAATGATGTGGTGTTTGCGCAGGCTATTCAAAAATCTGGGATTGTCGTGACGGGGTTTGCGGGCGCACGCCCAGAAGAAACACGCCGTTTGCCTTATTTAAAAAGAGAGCCAACGCTGTTTATGAAAGATAAAACACCGCTTTATCAAAATACAATTTCGCCTATTGGATTGGCAACAAATCTTCCAGAATTTTCTTCTAATGCCGCAGGGAATGGGAGCTTTATTGCGACCCCGCATGTTGATAGTATCATTCGTGAAGTGTCGTTATTTAATGCTTACCCAAATTATAAAATCTTGCCTGATCAAACAAAACTTTATCCCATGTTAGGGTTAGAGGCATGGCGCGTATCACTGTCGCCTAATGCACGTTACAGCATTAAAAAACGCCCCGATGTTCATAAGAGTTTATTTGATACGGATTATTATATTAAGTTGGGGAAGACTGAAATTCCCGTTAACAAAGATATGAAATTTTGGGTACATTACCGTGATATCGTTGAAGATGAATATGTGCCAGCTAAAGATGTACTCTCGAATTTATCTCACGATAAGATTAAAGATAAAATTATTCTTGTAGGGACAAGCGCGGTTGGGCTTCGAGATATCCGATCAACACCGCTTAGTATCTATGAGCCTGGGGTTGAGGTGCATGCCAATGTGGTGGAACAAATATTACAAAATGATTTCTTAACCCGCCCTAATTTTATTAATGGTGTTGAGGCAATTATTATATTGCTTGCAGGATTGGTGATTATTATTCTTGCCCCGTTTATTAATGCCGTGTGGTTGGGGCTGTTTAGTATTGGAACAATTACGGCGCTGTTTTTTGGCGCATTCCAAGCGTATGTGACTAAAGGATTATTGTTTGATCCAACATACCCTAGTGCGGTTATTTTCTTTTTATTCTTGTTTTCTTCATTGTTGAGTTACTTGCGCGCAGAGGCGGATAAGCGCCAAGTGAAGACGGCATTTGGGCGTTATATCTCACCTGACTTTATGGAAGAGCTAACGAAATCTCCTGATAAATTAAAGCTGGGGGGGGAAGTAAAAGACCTAACTGTGATGTTCACCGATATTCGAAGCTTCACCAAAATTTCTGAAAAGCTGTCACCAGAAGAACTGATCCAACTCATGAATGACTTCCTCACGCCTATGTCTGACTTAGTTATGGAGTCGCGTGGGACAATTGATAAATATATGGGCGATGCGATGATGGCGTTTTGGAATGCGCCGTTGAATGATCCTGATCATGCCCGCAATGCTTGTATCACTGCGCTTGAAATGAACAAGGCTTTAATTCCTGTGAATGAAGCGATTAAAGAACGTGCGAAGGAGGGGGGCGAACCTCTTTTATTGAGCGCAGGTATTGGTATTAATACGGGGCCTTGTTCCGTTGGGAATATGGGGTCAAAGCAACGCTTCGCTTATTCGGCATTGGGGGATGCAGTGAATTTAGCATCGCGTCTTGAAGGGCAAACAAAAACCTATGGGTTGAGCATTTTGGTAGGAGAGAATACGGCCAAGCAAGTGAAAGACATGGCGCTGTTGGAGCTTGATTTAATTAAAGTTATTGGACGTGAAGAGCCAGCACGTATATTCACAATTTTAGGCGATGAAGAATACGCCGAGAGTGAAGAATTTAAAGAATGGGCGCAAGCACATAATTTAATGTTAGTGGCGTATCGTAAGGCAGATTTTGATAATGCCGCTAAAGAGTGTAAAGAAATCAAAGCCTTTGCTAATGATGAGATGAAGAATTTTTATGACGTTTATGCCGCGCGCATTGCAGAACTTAATAAAAACCCGCCCCCCACCGATGAAAATGGTGATTGGGACGGGGTGTTTATTGCGAGGAATAAGTAGTTTTTTTTAAACTACATTCACAGTATCTTCTATATATAAATCATAACCTCCGATTTGATAGTGGGTTAATCCCCCCGTAGAGCCATGGTCTGTTACAGAATTTGGATCACCGTTGAAGGCTTCTAACTCTGTTTCAATATCATTTGTTGCTTCATTCAGATTTAATGTCCCTGCACCGGAAATTGTTAACGTATTATCATCACTTGTTTTCAGCATGTTAAAAATATTTTCTATATTTAATGTGATTGTTTGTGTTGTGTGACCAAAGTTTATTTCTTCAATTTGTTTTATGTGCTCATATTTAAAGTTAGAGAAATCTAAGTTTGCTCCGTTACTTGCATCAATAAAGCTAATGGTGTCATGACCTGTTCCGCCATCAATTTTAACAAAATTTGAATTTTCAAGCTGTATTGTGTCATTACCTGCGCCTGTTGAAAATTTGGCGTCTGTATGAGTTCCCGTAAGGATTACTGTATCATTCTCTGCTGAACCGACAACAGATTGATTGTCATCAGTAACATCAATTTTATTGGTGGCCGCATTACCGTCACCAACCGATCCGTCTGTGACGTAGTTGATGCCGCCACCGCCTTGGTGACCATTTACTGTGTGATAGTTGCCTGCATAACCGATTTGAATATCATCATACCCATCACCATCTATATCGCCAATGGCTGTTATAGAGTAGCTTGCATCATATCCGTCATGATGGTCAATTTTAAGAGCATTATCTGGGTTTTCTAAATCGACTAAAGTTAAATCGTCATAATTACCTTCTTTGTGACCATAAACGACATAGGTGTTTACATCATTTACATCCTGCATAGACACCGCAAAATCATCAAATCCATCCCCATTAAAATCACCGACAGAGCTAGCTGTAAGGAATGTACCTGCGACATCAAATACATTTGCTTGATCAATACTGGTTTGAGTCATACCATTTGTAATTGAGGCGGAACTTAATATAATTTGTACGCCGTCTTTATAGCCAACCATAATGTCACTTTTTCCGTCACCGTCAAAGTCACCAATACCATCAACAAAACGTCCATAATCTTGATTGTTACCATTTCCACTGGATCCGTCACCATGGATTTGTGTGTAACTGGTAGATGTTGTGTGAATGAACACAGAACCATAGGCGTTTCCTGCATTTTGATTGTTTGCTGCACCTATGATGAAATCATTGTGACCATCACCGTTAAAATCGCCAATTCCAGCAACATCATTGCCAAATAAATCGCCTGCTATGGGCGTTGGATTTACAACATAATAAGGATTTTGTGTTCCTCCATTATCTCCTTCTATAATAACGACTTTTCCAGAACTACTATTGTATTCTGATGTCCCTGCAATTATATCATCATAACCATCATTGTTGATATCCCCTAATGAATCGACGGAGGTGTAGTTGTGATTTGAGAGAGAGCTTATCCCTTCAATTACGACATCACCAGCGCCATTTATACTAACCTCATTTGGAAAGCCATTTTTATTCACGTCAACTTCTAGTTTATTGAAATCCGCATTGCCATTTCCTGTTTCATAATCGCCATATCCAAAATCAGTAATCGTGTCTGGTAAATCAATATTTACCTTTGCATCTAAGACTACAGGATTTGTATATGTCTTGATAATTTGTGTGCTTAAGTCACTATTAACAACTTTAATTGTAAAGTCGCTGTAAACAGTGCCTTCAGTAGGGAGAGTTGCTCCGCCTGCTTTAAGGACAACTTCATAAATACCGTCGCCACTATCAACAATTTCATAATCATTATGTACTGCACCTGCATTGTCCACGACAATAATACTATTGACGTTTGTTAAGCTGTTGACCTTCATAAAAGCAATAGGGGCTCCCGCATCTGCGCCTTCAAAAATAAAAGTATTATCAGACGCTTCAAATTGTTGTGTGTGTTTTAAAAATATTTTATTGGCTATAAACTCTTGGATATTAAAACGTCCGTTTTCGTTTATAAATTCTTTGATAGAATCGTTTAATGAATTTGTTGTAATAACCGTATCTGAGCCGGCATCATTTAAGTCCATTGTGCCTTCATCAAAGGACATATCATCTATCATCTCTGAAACAGAATCCATCATAGAGTTGTCAGAATTTTCACCTTCATTTTGTATGCTGTCTTCTATAATTTCTTGAGCTTCATTACCTTGAATATCTTCTTCACGTGTTTCTTCTTCTTCTAACGTTTGTTCTTCTTGCTCTTGAGCATCTTGAACAGGGGCGTTGTCGTTAATGGAGCTGAATAATTTTGGTAAGACGTCACTAACGGAGCCGTATGTTTTAGCAAAGGTTTCTGCAGGTTGTACCCCAATCATTTCCATTTCTTGATTAAAGCCAAGTAATTTAATCGTTTCAAATTGTTGCGATAGTGTCATTTCACCTGCACCATTTGTCACTACGATTGCGCCTTCCAGAACAGATATTTCACTTTCACCATCTGGCTTAATGCTACCTGCAATAATCGTTCCGCGAATACCGATAGAGCCAACAGGCGTTGTAATGCTCACATCATCGGGATCATCGCGCCCAATTAGGCCGCTGGTGTAAACAAAAACACCGCGCAAAACGGATACGTTTGTTGCGCCACTTTCTGTTTCAGGTTGAAAATTATAATTATCAATCGCCATTTTGGCGTTTTCACTAATCGCCAGACTGGATTCATCGGTAAAGGCAATATTTACTGCGCCGCTCATTGTGGTTTGTACCACATCACCTTGGTAAATTTCTGTTCCTAAATTGACAGGTTCAGTTGTTCCATCAAGGCGTGTCACGGTGGCACCACCAGACACTTCTTCAACGGCGCCAATCGGACTGATGTCGCTCATGCTCATATTTTGGGCATATTCAGGAGAAGATTCTAAAAATGAGTCTACTAAACCATTTGTCAAAACGCCGCCTTGTGCGTCTTGTATCGAAGCGTCATTGTCGCTTGTAAAATAATTTGAAATTGTGATGTCGGCTTGACCTTCATAGCTAAGAGTGAGGTCTTGTCCATCACGTGATAAGCTGGCGTCGCCCACATTATGCGTATCAGGTAAAGTGACATTGCTGCCATCGGCTGAGTTAAATGTGATGTTGTTATCCGAATTTGTGGATGCTTCCTCAAATGAATGAGTGTCTATATTACGTGCCATATTCCCCTAAGCCCCTGTTTTATAATCGTTTGTTTTTATATTTCATTTTTACGTCTATAGAAGATATAAATCTTCCAACTCTTTATCATACCAATTAAGGGTTAATAAGAAGTAAAACATTATGAAAATAAATGAGGGTGTAGTTTTAAGACTTTTCTTGAATAAAAATCGTTAAATCTTCAGGGGGCATCGGTTTAGCGTACATAAAGCCTTGCGCTTGGTCACAGCCAATTCCTTTAAGCATTTGCGCTTGCTCTTCGGTTTCGATTCCTTCGGCAATGATTTTCATCTTCATATTATGCCCAAGAGATATGATGGAGCGCACCAATTCCATCGCGCCTTCATCATCGACCATATTGTTAATGAAGCTTCTATCAATTTTTAAGATATCAATAGGGAAGTAGTGCAGGTAGCTCAACGAGCTGTATCCTGTACCAAAGTCATCAATAGAAACCAACATGCCTTCCTTGCGACATTCGTCTAACGTATCGCGTGCGCTGCTGGGGTTTGTCATCAAAAGACGCTCTGTAATTTCTAAATGCAATTCAGAAGGTTTTATGCCTGTGCTGTTTATCACGTAATTGATATAGGACTTAAAACTAGGGTCGGAAAAATCAGTTGCAGAGAAATTAACGCTAAGGAAAAATTTACTGCTTGGGAATGTCTCTTTTACTTTTTGTAATACACGACAAGATTCTAAAACGACCCATCGGCTTATTTCTAAAATAAGGCCACTATCTTCAGCAATAGGGATGAATGTTTCAGGGGAGATAAAACCTTTTGAAGGATGATTCCACCTTATGAGCGCTTCAAAACCAGCAATTTCTGATGTTTTAAGATTGACGATAGGTTGGTAGTAAAGCTCTAAGGCGTTATCGTCTAAAGCTTGTTTCAGCTCGTTTGATAACTTAATATTTTCGACAGCATTAGTTTTAGAAACGAGTCCTTTTTCCATGTCTTCTGGTGTCGGAATAGTGTTAGAGGATTGTCCAAATATCTGTGCGCGGGCGATCATATCGCGATAACGCGCCAAAATAACTTTTGTCACCATTTGCACAACAGGGTCAGAATTGGCGAGGCGTCTTTCAAAATCATCTTTGGTGATTTCTAATAGAACACTGTCTTCTATAGCTTTGATGGTGGCGGTACGAGGATTATTATCAACCAATGCCATTTCACCAATAATTGTACCTGCGCCGCGCGTCCCAATGTGCTGGACTAGATTGTTTTCTTTTTCGATTAAAATTTCAACAGCGCCTGATTCAATGATAAAGGCGTTTGCTCCTTCATCACCTTGTTTCAAGATCACGTCACCTTTGGCAAAGCTTTTTGTATTCTTATCTATTGTCATTTTATCTTCGTAAAAGAATTTATAATACAGTTCATAATGCCTAATTTTATTACAATCGTATAGGGTTATCTCACTATTTTAACAACTATGACTTGGCTTATCAAAAATATGTGTCATAATTTAACTGTTAACAAGCTTTCAGGCGATCATGACTTTACTTACATTGCTTTATTTATATATCGGTTTCAGGATTAAACATTTCCTGTGCGACTTTTTGTTCCAAACAGATTGGATGGCCTTAACCAAAGGTATCCCCGGGGCGGAAGGGCGCAAGGCGCTCCTTATTCATGCTTTTATCCATGGAATAGGGACATTTGCTCTTACAATGATATTTGCGCCTTCTTTATGGTGGCTTGGGCCATTGGATTTTGTTGTGCACGGTATTGTTGATCGTGTGAAGGGCATGATTACTTATAAAAGACAATGGACGCCTAAAAGTACGAAGTTTTGGTGGGCCATTGGATTTGACCAAGAGATGCATAATTATACGCACCTTGTTTATATGTTGTTGATAATCACAGCATTGGGCGGAATTACTGTATAAAATTATATTAATTTTTCATCTTGCACTTGACAATTCATAGTATAAGACGCTATTAACTCCTTACTTAATTAATTTAAATATACGCAGGTGGACTATGAAAGTTGTTAACTCTTTGAAAACATTAAAAAATCGTGACAGAAACTGTCGCGTAATTCGTCGTAAAGGCCGCGTTTATGTGATTAATAAAGTCAATAAGCGTTTTAAAGCCCGTCAAGGCTAGGCTACGCTTACTATAAAGCAGTGACTTTATAAGAATTATTCAAGCCTGCTTCATGCAGGCTTTTATTTTGCGTAATTTACACTTATATAGAAAAGAATTGATGCGTTGAGAGAGTAACTTTGTTATAACCCTTCAATAATAACTTTTTAGATATGGAATTTTAATGTTTTCTAAGCTTTTTGGCTTTATGTCAGCAGATATGGCAATTGATTTGGGCACGGCCAATACATTGGTTTACGTCAAGGATCAGGGCATTGTCTTAAATGAACCCTCCGTTGTGGCTATTTCCATGGCAGGCGGTAAAAAACAAGTTTTAGCCGTTGGAAACGAAGCCAAGCAAATGTTAGGGCGCACACCAGGTAATATTATTGCCATCCGTCCTTTGCGTGACGGCGTTATTGCAGATTTTGAAGTAACGGAAGCCATGATTAAGCATTTTATTCGTAAAGTGCATAACCGTCGCTCGTTCGTATCCCCTAAAATGATGATTTGTGTGCCGTCTGGCTCAACAGCTGTTGAACAACGCGCTATTCAAGAATCTGCCGAAAGTGCGGGAGCCTCCCAAGTTGAACTCATTGAAGAGCCTATGGCCGCCGCAATCGGCGCTGGCTTACCTGTGACGGAGCCGTCAGGCTCTATGGTCGTTGATATTGGCGGCGGTACAACCGAGGTGGCCGTTATTTCATTGGGCGGTATCGTCTATGCGCGTTCTGTGCGTGTTGGGGGTGATAAGATGGATGAAGCGATTATCGCGTATATTCGTCGTTATCATAACCTTCTAATTGGCGAAAGCACCGCCGAGCGTATTAAAAAAGAGATTGGTTCTGCTGTGCCACCCGCCGAGGGCGAGGGGCGCCAACTTCATATTAAAGGGCGTGACTTATTGAATGGAGTGCCGAAAGAAATTGTTGTTACTGAGCGTCAAATATCGGAAAGCTTAGCCGAGCCTGTTGGGCAAATTATCGAAGGTGTTAAGACCGCGCTTGAGCATACTGCGCCTGAATTAGCGGCAGATATCGTTGATAAAGGAATTGTGATGACGGGGGGTGGCGCGTTGCTTGCTAACCTAGATTTCATCCTGCGCCATGCCACGGGCTTGCCGGTGACAATTGCGGACGATCCTTTGTTATGTGTTGTTCTGGGCACGGGGCATGCGCTTGAAGAAATGAAAACGCTACGCGGTGTTTTGATTGGGTCTTACTAAAACACCTCATATTCTCATCAGGCTATGTTATTTTGTATAACGTAAGATTTTTGTTTCTATGTATATTGACGTAATTTTTACTGGTCTTATA
Source organism: uncultured Alphaproteobacteria bacterium (assembly GCA_937941545.1). GTDB lineage: Bacteria > Pseudomonadota > Alphaproteobacteria > Micavibrionales > Micavibrionaceae. Next base: position 7,771 of record CALDHI010000146.1, on the reverse strand, counting down.
AAGAGTGTTGCGTTAAACTACTGTTAAGAAAAAGAAAACTCCTTTTAGTTCAAGCTTCAGATGAAATCTCAATTTAAGCAAAAATCAGTCTCTTACTCGGCCTCGCTCTCTTTGATGAACGGGCGGACAGGGTCTTTGTTCTTTTTGCTTTTGGCGGTTTTTATATTGGCGGTTACGTTTGTTAGGCCATCAACGATGGGTGGTATTCGCCTTGGGGTGAATGATGTTATCACGCCTGCCTTAAGCGTGATGAGCAAGCCGTTCCAAAATATGGCAACCGCAATTGGTGGGGTCAGTGGCAAGGCGGCGATGCGCGCAGAGAATATTAAGCTTAAAGCAGAAAACCAACGCCTTCGCGAATGGTATCAAACAGCTTTGATGTTGCAGGCGGAAAATCAATCTTTACAAAAATTGCTTAATCTTAAAATCAATAATGATTACAAATATGTGACGGCGCGGGTTGTCTCTGATTCGGGGAATGCCTTTGTGAAAACGTTCTTGATTGGCGTAGGGCAAAAAGACGGCATTCTTAAAAACCAAGCGGTGTTGGCGGGTGAGGGCATGATTGGACGTATCATTGAAACAGGTCATAACGCCGCGCGTGTTTTGTTGCTCAATGATATCAATTCGCGCATTCCTGTGATCATTGAAGGCACTAACCAAAAAGCAGTTCTTACGGGGAATAACAGTGATTATCCTGTCTTGAAACATCTACCTAAGGATTCAGGGATTGTTCAGGGTATGCGTCTTGTGACGTCTGGTGATGGCGGCGTTTTCCCTTATGGGATGCCGATTGGGCGTGTGTTCATTGATGAAAATAATTCACCTTATGTGAAGCCTTATGCCGATACAAACCGTATCACTTTCGTGCGGGTTGTGGATGTGCCAACCAACCCTAATTTAATCAAGGGTGATATTTCATCTGTCCAATATTAAGCTGTAAAGATTGTAAATCATGGATAGTCTTTTTAGCACTGAAAATATTCACTGGTTTTTTAAACTGTTCCTTGCCCAACTTTCTGTCCTTGTTTTGTTTTTGTTGGATTTTGTTGATTTTGGCACCTCTTTTTCAATTGATATTAAGCCTTATTTTATTTTGATTTGTATTTATTTCTGGTCCATTTATCGCCCCAGCCTTCTTATCCCTATCTATGTATTTGCACTTGGACTGATTTTTGATTTTGTCTTAAATTATCCCGTGGGCCTGCATGCTATCTTGTTTGTGGCAATCCAATGGATATTCCGCGATCAACGCCTGTTTTTTATCGGACAGCCATACGTTATTGTCTGGATGGGGTTTGCGCTCACATGCTTTGTGGTGATGAGTTTGGAATGGGTATTGTTTAGCCTTCTTATTGACATGGTTTATAGCTTTAATATCGTTCTGTATGGCACTCTAACCAGCACGATGATTTTCCCGCTTGTGACGTTGTTATTTAACGCAATCTATCGTAAATTACCGCCAGTGAAACAAGCGCATTTACTTTAATTAAAGAACCTTATTGATGAATAATAATGACGACCGCTCAAAAAGCTTTACCCGCCGTGCCTTTGTTGTTGGTGCGTTTCAAGGTATGGCCTTGGCGGTATTAGGCGGGCGTTTGGCATGGTTGCAAGTGGCACAAGGCGGACGGTACAAAACGCTCTCAGATAAAAATCGTATCAACATTAAGATGATTGCCCCCTCGCGCGGTGAAATTGTGGATCGTTACGGCGTTCCCTTGGCGGTGAATAATCAAAATTTCCGCGTGTTGGTTGTGCCTGAACAAACCGATGATTTAGAAAAATCTTTGCAATCGTTAAGCAAATTGATTGATTTAAACGACCAAAAAATCAAGAAAGTCATGGAAGAATCAAAGCGCTCTTCGGCATTTGTCCCCTTAGAGGTTACAGATGATTTGAATTGGGCAGAAGTGTCCAAGATTGAAGTCAATCTGGCGGACTTACCGGGCATGGCGATTAATGAGGGGGAGCGCCGTAGCTATCCTTATGGCCTGCCGACTGGGCATGTTGTGGGGTATGTTGGCGCGGTTTATAAAAAAGATTTAACGGGCGATCCAATTTTAACATTGCCGGGTTTTAAAATCGGTAAGCGTGGCATTGAGAAGAAATTTGATACCTCCTTGCGCGGTGCGGCGGGTAATAAGCAAATGGAAGTAAATGTGCGCGGACGTGAAGTGCGCGAACTTCAAGAAGATGAAAGCCAAAATGGTAATCGCTTGGCCTTAAGTCTTGATGCGGAATTACAACGCTATGTTCAACAGCGTTTGTCTGAACATAAAAGTGCGTCTGCCGTGATCATGGATTCTAAAACGGGCGCGGTGTATGCTTGCGCGTCTCATCCAGGGTTTGACCCGAACCAATTTGCGCAAGGCATTAGTGTCCCGCAATATGAGGAACTTGCTAATAACCCTGCGCTGCCGTTTAATAATAAAGCCGTATCGGGGCAATATCCACCAGGATCTACGTTCAAAATGATGACCGCGTTGGCGGCACTAGAAGGCGGGTATGCAAAGCCGAACACAAAAGTCCGCTGTAAAGGGCGTTATGAATTCGGTAAAGATAAATTTCATTGTTGGAAGCTCAGTGGGCATGGCAATCAGAATGTCGTGACCGCGCTCATGCGCTCCTGTGATACATGGTTTTATGAGATGTCGACCGAGGTTGGAATTGATAATATATCTGCCATGGCGCGTGCCTTTGGTTTAGGCCAAAAATATGACTTTGATTTAGATCAGGAGCGTGGAGGGTTAATGCCAACCAAGGCATGGATGGAAAAACGCTACAATAAATCTTGGAGGCCAGGGGAAACGATTGTATCCAGTATCGGGCAAGGCTACACCCTCGCTACGCCTTTGCAATTGGCGGTGATGACATCGCGCTTGGTTAATGGCGGTTACGCGGTGAAACCATGGGTTGTTGGCTATGAGAATAGTAAAAAGCGTTTCCCTGATACGTGGCCGAAAATAAATGTGAAGCAAGAACATCTTGATGTCATCATGGCGGGCATGGACAAAGTGGTGAATGATGAAGACGGCACAGCTCATAAATCAGCGATTGATGAAGATCTAGGGTTTAAGATGGGCGGAAAAACAGGCACTGCGCAGGTTAAAAAAATTAATCGTAAGCAATATGCGCAAGGAATCATGAACGAAGATTTGGATTGGAAGTTTCGCCATCATGCGTTGTTTGTGGGGTATGCGCCAGTTGAAAATCCGCGCTATGTTGTGTCCGTAGTGGTAGAACATGGCGGCGGTGGCTCGGCGGTGGCAGCGCCTTTGGCAAAAGATTTAATGATTGAGGTTCAAAAAAGAAACCCAGCGGCCACCCCGATGCAACACGCCTCTTTGAATGAGGGAGAAAATAAACATGGGTAATTCCCTTCGTCTTAATAAAGACCAAACTATACCTCAAAAGCTTATCCATCTTGGGTGGGGGCTTGTGATACTTGTGTGTCTGCTGGCGGGAGTTGGCTTCGTTGCGCTTTATTCGGCGGCGAATGGTAATATGGATCCGTGGGCATCGAAACAACTAATGCGGTTTTTAGTTGGCTTAGTCGGGATGTTTATCATCGCACTTATTGACGTTAAGATTTGGTATCGCCTGACCTATCCCATTTTCATTTTTGGCTTTATCCTCCTCATTATTGTGGAGGTGATGGGGCATGTAGGTATGGGGGCGCAACGTTGGATTAACTTAGGGTTTATACAATTACAACCGTCTGAATTTATGAAAATTGCGGTGGTCATGGGATTGGCGCGCTATTTCCATTCCGCTAGCAAGCAGGACATGAAGAAGATTAGCTTTCTAATCCCTGCTTTTATCCTGATAGGCTTGCCTGTGGGTTTGGTGTTGTTACAACCTGACCTTGGGACATCACTGATGATTGTGATGGCTGGCATCACGATGATATTTTTGGCGGGTGCGCCGATTTGGATGTTCTTGCTTGGCGGCGGTGCGGTTGCGGCCAGCCTGCCTGTGGCATGGCATTTCATGCATAGCTATCAAAAGCAACGTGTGATGACGTTCCTTGATCCAGAGAGTGATCCACTGGGGTCGGGCTATCATATTACCCAATCAAAAATTGCAATTGGGTCTGGCGGGATTGAAGGCAAAGGATTTTTGGAAGGCACGCAAAGCAAGCTGAACTTCCTCCCTGAAAAACAAACAGATTTCATTTTTACTTTGTGGGTTGAAGAGTGGGGCTTTATTGGCGGCGCGGGATTGTTGCTGTTGGTGGGTGTGATCTTTATCTATGGTATTGCCGTGGCGATGAATTGCCGTCATGCGTTCGGGCGTCTGTTGGCGATGGGCTTAACGGTTAACTTCTCACTCTATGTCTTTATTAATATCGCGATGGTAATGGGCTTAATCCCTGTGGTGGGGGCGCCTTTGCCACTTGTATCATATGGTGGAACATCCATGTTGGCGGCGTTGGTTGGCTTTGGTCTTATCCTATCGTGTGGTATACATCGCGATAGTAAACTTCCAAGAATGCAATAATCATCCATATGTCCTTTTTGTCAGCGTTATATCACTCCTCACGTAATAAATTACGTATCGTCGTTCATGCCTAGTCAAAAAGAAAATCTGAATGATTATATTAGCAGTGAGACTTAAGCAGCGTCTTGATGCGGTACGTTATTTTCTTTAAGATAAGTCGCCAGCTCGCCATTGTCATACATTTCACGGATGATATCGCATCCACCAAGGAATTCACCTTTCACATAAACTTGCGGAATAGTTGGCCAATCAGAGAATTCTTTAATCCCTTCGCGGATGATATTATCTTCCAAGACATTTACATCTTTGTATGAGACGCCCAGTTGCGCCATGATTTGCGCGACGGCGGCACTGAAACCACATTGTGGGAATTGCGATGTTCCTTTCATGAACACAACAACATCGTTGGTGCTGATATCTTTTTCAATTTCTTTAAAAACTGGGTTGGTCATTATTACTCTCCTAATACTAATAGTTGTTATTCTGGTGCGGATGTCTGGATGGCTAGGGCATGAAGGGCGTTGCCCATATTACCTTCTAAGGCTTTATAGACGAGCTGGTGTTGCTTCACACGGGGCATGCCTTTAAAGACAGGCGCGATAATGTGCGCGGCGTAATGGTCACCATCACCGCGTAGATCCGTAATCGTCACAATCGCGTCGTCTATGTTGCTTTCAATCAGCTCTTTAATGTGATCTGCATCCATTGCCATGATAAATATACCTTTATGTGCTTATTCGCCTTCAGCTTTGATTTCTTCTTGTGCGGCAACAAACAGTTCCGCTAGTTTTTGATCCAGCTCTTCTTCTGTGATTTTAAGGCCTTTGGCCTCAATATCGGGCATCACGTGACGCTTTACATCATCAAAGCCAGGCTCTTCTAGGTTTGCAGTAATAACGCCGCCAGCATAGGTTGTTGCCGTTTCACCTTCTAGTCCCATTTGTTCCGCCAGCCATAAACCAAGGTTTTTACAACATCTGGCTTCGGCCTTAAACATCAAGGTTTCATCTAGGGCGAATTTATTCTCAAATACGTTCTTACGGTCGTCAAAACTGCTCATGATTTTCTATGTCCTATTTCATAATTTGTACTGATTTAAGGTAACATTTGAAATGTTATTAATCCATTGTTATATGTTAGTTCTGACATAATTTTTTATAGGTTACATTATAATGGATAGACGAAACGCAATATCAGAAAGCCGTGCCAAGGCGATATATCAAGGGATTGAGCCCAATACGCTGATTCAATATTTCAAAGATGATATTGCCTCTGCCAAAAAAATTGATGCGACTGAAATGGCGGGTAAGGGGGTTTTGAATAACCGTATCTCCGCACACATTATGGCAAAACTTGAAACGGTGGGCGTGCCTACGCATTTTATTCGTTCGCTCAATATGCGCGAACAATTGGTGCGTCAGGTTGAAATGCTCCCTTTAGAGATTATCGTTCGTAATACTGCGCAAGGCGAAATTTGCGAACGTCTTGGGGCGAAAGAAGGGCAAATCTTTACCCAGCCTTTGGTCGAGTTTTACTACCGTAATGACAGTGGTGAAAAAACATTGGTGAGTGAACAACATATCATGAGCTTTCAATGGGCTGACCCGTATGAGCTGGAAGAAATTGTCTTTCAAACGTTGCGTATTAATGATTTTTTGAGCGGTCTTTTCTCTGCGATTGGTATTCGCCTTATTGATTTCAAAATTGAATTTGGGCGTCTATGGGGTGAGCATGAGGAGCTTTATATTATTCTCGCTGATGATTTATCGCCTGATAATTGTTGTCTTTGGGATGACCGTACAGGCAAGAAGCTCGACAAAAATCGCTTCCCTAAAGAGGCCGGAAATATCGTTGAGGGCTATCAAGAAATCGCCAAGCGTTTGGGTCTCATCCCACAAGGAGGCATTATCCAAGATGGTAATATTAACCAGCAAGCCGCCGAAGATCTAAGCGAAATCGAAACCGTAACCGAGCGCAGACATTTGAGGTCTGTGAAGAAGGCATCGGTGAGTAAGCCACGGGTTTAGAGCGGCCAATAAATTGATTAACATAAGATATTGATTTGGCATAATTTATGTATTATGGTTGCAAAATTATGTAACGATAAGGCAAATAAAATGGCAAAATCTACGAAACGAAAATCTCGCAAATCAGATTCTAATATTACTCTGAGACTGCTTTCTAATGACGAAATTTCTATTAGGTGGCGAGATGTATTTAATTTAGCAATGGCTTCCGAAAAGCTAAATTCTGCATCTGTGTCTTTTCTTGATGTTTTTGAAAAATGCGCTTTTCCAAATGGGGAGGAAGGTTTTTACAGTGGGCAAGAGATTTTAGCAGAAATTGCAGAAACGCTTAGTGGCTATCCTATGGACTTCAAGAATCAAATGCAAAATGCGGCAGAATATTCTGTAGATTTAGAACAAGGTATTTTGATTAAAGATCACGATAAGGTGTATGTTGCTGATAATATTTTTACAAAAAGCTTTACTGTAACACCTGAAACTACAGATGGTGAAATGTGTCCAATTTCTATTTGGATGGGATCAGATTATTTGAAAAAATCAGCATACAAAGATGTAAATGGTAGAGCGCAACGTAATTCAGTCGATGGTGTTTTAATACATGAAATAGGACATGTTTGGTGCAGAACGGTTGAAGAGAAACTGCCTTGTCGATTAGAAGATTCATTTATAACTGCTATGGGCAAGCATAACATGGATTTTGACTCTTTTTATACTCTAGGACGGCGACAAGAAAATTATTCTTCACTTCTTTCAAATATTGATAATAGGCTGCTAATGCCTATTTCGGCGGATGAGCTTGGCTTATAATTTAGGGGTATTGCTAAACCACAAATTGCTCTTTCAAAATTCGTTCTTCCAGATGGTGGTCTGGGTCGAATAATAACGTACATTCATTGTCAGTTGCTTGTTTGATTTCGATGGATTGAATGTTCCGCACTTCCGTTGAATCGGCGGTTGCACTGACGGGGCGTTTGGCGGAATTAATCACATCAATTTTGACCTGTGCATGACAGGGAATTAACGCACCGCGCCAACGCCGTGGACGAAACGCACTGATCGGGGTTAGCGCCAAAACATTAGCGGATAAGGGCAGGATAGGGCCATGCGCGGAGAGGTTATACGCGGTTGAACCCGCTGGCGTGGCGAGCAATATGCCGTCACACACCAGTTCAGAAATACGCTCAACACCATCAATAGATATCTTCAGCTTCGCCGCCTGACGTGTTTGACGCAACAACGAT
>CALDHI010000145.1 GCA_937941545.1 uncultured Alphaproteobacteria bacterium | reverse complement strand
AAAGACGCCAGAATAAACTTATCAAAAACAGGATTATATACATTATGCCAGCCCCAATTCGCTCAGACCGTGAAGCTATGGAATATGACGTTGTTATCGTCGGTGCAGGCCCAGCAGGGCTTTCATGCGGTATCCGCCTCAAACAACTCGCCAATGAATCTGGCAAAGAACTGTCTGTGTGTATCCTAGAAAAAGGCTCCGAAGTGGGCGCGCATCTTTTGTCAGGCGCAGTATTCGAGCCTCGCTCTTTGAACGAGCTTATCCCTGATTGGAAAGAAAAAGGCGCACCGTTAAGATGTGAAGCAGGAAAAGACAAGTTTTTGTTTATGACCAAAAACAAATCCTATCGCCTGCCTACGCCGCCGCAAATGCATAATAAAGGCAATTATATCATTAGCCTTGGCGAATTAGGTCGCTGGCTTGCGGGTCAAGCCGAAGAGTTAGGCATTGAAATCTTCCCTGGTTTTGCCGCCGCCGAAGTCCTCTATAATGAAGACAACGCCGTTATCGGCATCGCCACAGGTGATATGGGTATCAGTAAAGAAGGTGAAAAAACCGATATGTTTGAACCTGGTGTGGAAATCCATGCCCGTCAAACAATCTTTAGCGAAGGCTGTCACGGCTCACTCTCAAAAGAGCTGATTGAGAAATATGATTTACGCAAAAATGCCAGCCCGCAAACTTATGCGCTGGGTATCAAAGAAATTTGGGAGATTAAACCTGAACATCATAATGAAGGAGAGATTATCCACTCCCTCGGCTGGCCTTTAGACAGCAAGACCTATGGCGGTTCATGGATTTACCATGCAGAAAACAATCAAATCTCTATCGGCTATGTGGTGGGATTGGATTATAAAAACCCCTATTTGTCCCCTTTCGAAGAAATGCAACGCTATAAAACGCATCCAGATATCGCGAAGATGTTAGACGGTGGCCGCCGTATTAGTTATGGCGCAAAGACACTTGTAGAAGGCGGCTTGGCCTCCTTACCTAAACTCACCTTTCCAGGCGGATGTTTAACAGGCGACAGCGCAGGCTTCCTAAACATGGCAAAAATCAAAGGCAATCATACCGCGATTAAATCAGGCATGATTGTTGCTGAATCCGTCTTCACATGTTTACACCTTGAAGAAACACCAGAATATGGCTGGGAATGCTCACGCTATGAAACCAACTTCAAATCTTCATGGCTCTACAGTGAACTTAATAAAGTGCGTAACATTCGCCAAGGCTTTCACTTTGGCGTATGGGCAGGTATGGCGCACGCCGCGTTCCAAACACTGGGCGGTTGGTTGTTGCCCTACACTCTCAAACATAAAGCTGACTTTGCGCAGCTGGACACCATTGATACCGCAAAGCCTATCGCCTATCCCAAGCCTGATGGCATCTTGACCTTTGATCGCCTGACCAGTGTTCAACTGTCCAACACCAATCACGCAGAAGATCAACCCAGCCACCTGAAGCTAAAAGATGAAAGCGTGCCGATTACGATTAACCTCCCTAAATATGCAGAACCCGCACAACGCTATTGCCCTGCGGCGGTATATGAAATTATCGTTGAAAAAGGTGAAAAGAAATTCCAAATCAATGCGCAAAATTGTGTGCATTGTAAAACCTGTGATATTAAAGATCCGTCACAAAATATTTTATGGACTGTCCCGCAAGGCGGTGGTGGCCCAAACTATGGTAATATGTAAGTCAGAAAGTAATAATTTATGTCCGTTTTAAATCCTAAAATATTTCTCCCCCTTTGCGCCGCTGGTATTATTACTGGCTACATGGCGGCAGAATATATTGTGCCTAAATATTTCCACCCAACACCAGACACAAAATTAACGGTTGAAGATATATTTAGAGCCATTGGCGATCAACCCAATTATTTCAGACAAACTTTGGCGGGTAATTACCTATCAGGACAATATGCCCAACGTCACAAAGATTGGGATATGGCGCATGAATATATGCAACGCGTCGCACGAAAAGATAAAACCAGCGCCGACATTCAAAAACATAACATGGTTCTGTCCATGGCATCAGGCGATGCCCTCAGCGCGATTGAAGCCGCGCGCGATGTGTTAAAAACAGATCCGCAAGACATTTTGGCTATGATGTTCGCCAGCCTTGGTCATTTCAAAAATGGAAACTATGAAGGCGTAAAACGCCAACTTTCCGATGTAGGCGACAACAACGTCGCGGCCTTTATTGTCCCCGTCCTCGAAATGTGGGCGGACACCGCGGAGAAAAAGCTCTCGATTGATTCCCTCATCCCAAACAGTTTCTATGGCTACCAAGCGCTATTAGCGGGTGAGTATATTGGCAATCACAAACCAGCCGTTAAGTTCGCGATGGATAGCTTCAAACTCGAAGAAGTTGATTTGCGTGACCTTGAAAAATATGCAGATATTTTTGCCCTTTACGATAAATCAGATAAAGCGTTAGAGCTTTATAAACTTGTCAAAAAACACCTTGGCACTAATAAAGAGCTTACAAACAAAATTTACGCCCTTGAAAAAAACCAACCTGCTGGGCCTTTTATTAATCTGCCCGAAATAAACTCTCCCCAAGAAGGGGCAGCTTACGTTTATTTAGATATGGCGGAGATTTTAATGCGGGAGAAAAGTGATGATAGCGCCACAATTTTCGCGCAAATGGCGCTCTATCTAAATCCTAAATTATATTCTGCACACTCGATCATTGCCGAAGTATATCAACGCAGTGAACGCGGGGATGACGCCATCAAAGCCCTACAAAATATACCGCAAGGCAATGATTTATATATTTTATCGCAACGCAAAATCGCAGAAATTTACGCCACCCAAGAAAATAATACAAAGGCGATTGAAATCCTTCAAGGGCTGTATGACACCACACAAGACATAGACGCCCTTGTGCAAATTGGCGACATCCATCGTTATGAGGAAAATTATGAAGCCGCCGTTGAAACTTATAATAAAGTGTTCGCCATTACGGGTGAGCCAACAAAAGACGAATGGCACATCTTATATGCCCGTGGCATGGCGTTAGAACGTCTAAAGAAATTCCCCGAAGCCGAAGCCGACCTGCAACAAGCTTTAGGGTTTCGCCCCGACAATCCTTATTTGCTTAATTACTTAGGCTATAGCTGGGTTGATCAAGGAATTAAATTAGAGGAATCATTGGAGATGATTAGTAAAGCTGTCGCAATGTTACCCCGCGATGGATACATCACAGACTCGCTTGGCTGGGCTTATTACAAAATGAAAGATTTTGAAAAAGCCGTTCCTTTTCTTGAACGCGCCGTTGAGCTTTTGCCGTATGATGCCACCATCAATGATCATTTAGGGGACGCCTATTGGCAAGTGGGGCGTAAGAACGAGGCAAAGTTCCAATGGCAACGCGCCTTAAATTACATTGAAACGCCCAGTGAGGAAGAAGAGTTAAAAGAAAAACTCACCCTTAAACTTGTTTCAGGTTTAGATGCCCTTCCTGCTAAAGCCATAAATCAAACTGGCGATGACGAATAAAGTTACCGTTCATGCGCCCGCAAAGGTAAATTTGTTTTTACAAGTTGTCGGTAGGAATGCCGATGATTATCACCTACTTCAATCCATGGTGATGTTTGCGGATTATGGCGATGACATCACCGTTGAGGCCAGCGATATATTTTCGCTCAACATCAATGGGCGTCACTTTGATGATAGCAATAACAGCGTCATTAAAGCCGCGCATGCTTTATCAACTGCCCTCAACATACCGCCCAACATCGCTATCACACTCAATAAAAACATCCCCATTGGCGCAGGACTTGGTGGTGGGTCAAGCGATGCGGCGGCAACTATGAAGGCACTGTTGCAATTTTGGGACACCTCCTTTGAGCGTAACGAACTTGACACACTGCTGCTCTCCTTGGGCGCAGATGTCCCCTCTTGTTACCATGCAACAGCCTGTTATTTCGAAGGCATTGGCGAGCGTATTACGCCCCTTACACTCTCCGCGCCCTTACATGCCGTTTTAATCAACCCAGAACAGAGTTGCTCGACACAGAAAATTTTTAAAAACTACTCATCAGAATTCTCTGATCCCGTAGACCTCCCCACACGCTTCACGACCTGTGAGGAGGTTATAGAGTTCTTACAAAATCAAAAGAATGACCTAACCGCCCCCGCGATTAGAACCCTGCCCATTATTAAAGATATATTGGAGATACTTGAAACACATAAACCGCTTCTATCCAGAATGAGTGGCAGTGGCGCAACATGCTTTGCGATTTTTAAATCAAATGAGGAAGCAACACATTGTGCGCTTACGTTAAGAAAAACTCATCCAACTTTTTGGGTAGAAGCCGTCAGCTTACGCTAAGTTAAAGTGCAGAGTTCGTATCCGCAGATCCCAGACGCGCCCGCGCGCCGCCAATCATGTTTTCAACCAATGGCTTTGTCACTTTACCATCAACGGGAATATTATTTGCCGCTTGGTATGAACGAATAGAGTCTTGCGTGGACGGGCCGTTAACTCCATCGGCTGGGCCAACATAGGCGCCCGTTAGCATCAGATATTCCTGCACTTGGGCAATCAACGCGCTATCAACGCTAAAGCTCTCTGCCTTGGCTTGTGTATTTTTGTTCGCGCCAGCACGGCGACCATTCTTGCTCTCATAAATTTGTTGCATGCGGTTTACAAGGCTGGTGACATCTTCATCACTCATTTGAAGGTTATCAGCCAATTGCTTCATCGCTAACTTAGCTTCGTTATTGCCCTGATCGGCGGCAACTTTATACCACATGAACGCTTCATCGGCTTTGGCTTCACCCAGCAAACCATTATCGTGAATAAGCCCAAGATTATATGCCGCTTCGACGATGCCATTATTGGCCGCTCGCTCGAAAAACGCCGCCGCTAAGGGGGTATTGTTTTGCGTACCGATGCCTTCAATGTAGGCGATGCCTAGGTTATATTGCGCTTCGGCGTGTCCCAACTTGGCCGCTTCTTTATACCAGTATAATGCCCGTGGCAAATCACGTTCGCGCCCTAAGCCCTGATGGTTTAACACCCCAAGGTTATAACGTGCATTAGCGACGCCGTTATCTGCCGCTTCGCGCAACCATGCTGCGGCCTTATCAAAATCTTGACCAACGCCCGCATATCCCGCGGTATAAATCGCCGCTAAGTCATGTTGCGCTTCGGCATTACCCGCAAAGGCTTGATTTTCTAAAGGCTTGATATTCGCAGGCAGCGTCGTATCGGCCTGAATACGATCCGTCAAACCAAGGCTTCCTTTTTCTGCCGCTATCTTTTGCGCTAAAACATTCTCTTGTGTGTAGGCGACCTCTTCAAAATTTTCTAACGTCGATGAAACCGATGGTGAAGCAATCGCAGGCTGTTTCGTTACGGGCGCTGTAACAATCGCTTGTGATGGGGTATTCTTATTCGCTCCTGGCTCTAGCGCATTTAACTGCGTCGCCAAGGACTCTGGGTCATTATTCAGCGCGTTCAGCAAATCTTCATCGCTGTAATTTAACACAGGATTCATAACAGGCGTTGCTTGTGGTGCACTCTCTGGCGTTACTTTGTTTTCAATATTCATCTTAGGGAGTGCGTTGGAATCAAACCCTTGCGGACGATTCAAGGCGGCGTTCGACGCTTCAATCGGCGCCTCTTCAACGGAGGATTTATCCGTATCAATCATCTGGCTAATCGACCACCCCAACAGCAACGCTGCCGCGACAATCGCCATTGTGCTTATATTTTGAACCGTTAAAAACTTTGACACGATATTCTTCTTATCTTGGTTAATACTCTTATTCATAAGGGTCTCTTGCTTATCCTGCGCTTCAACCTCTCTCTTTATGTTATCACTCCACACGGGGGCAGATAAAGAAACTTCGTGTTTTTTTTCAACACTTTGGTCTTCAATCACAACTTGCGGGCGCATCGCGATTGCACTTTGCGTCTCCATCACAATTTCTTCTAAACGCTCCATTTTACGCAAAAGGCGCGCTTTATCTTGTAGAGATACATCCACCTTACGGTTCAGCTTGGCTTGCTCACGTAAAGACTCATCCAAACGCTCATCAATCATCGTTTGTTTATTTTCTGTATCTTGCAGGCGTTTATCAATCACCGCTTGATTGGCGACAGACTTTAACATTTTCTCTTCCGTGGCACGCAAGGTCTTTTCAAAACGGATTTGGCGTTGTGAAACTTCGCCATCCATTGCGCCAGAAGAGTTTATTTTATTCTCAACAGATAAGTATGCTTTTTCAGAATCATCGGCCTTATCTTCTAAATCCCGCAAAGACTTACGATATTCGCGTAATTCCGCCAATAATTCATAACGCTCCGCCTCACTGCGCTTCAACTTATCGCCAATCTTGGCCAGCATGCGAATGATTTCCATCGTTTGCCCCGTAGACGGTGCATGGCTGTCATTTTCATTATTATTTTCCGGTGGCTTCACAACGTGAACACGGTCTGGAGTGCGGGTGGATTTCATATCCTGTCCTATTATTTTATTTTTTATTTATGAATAATAGGACAATAGCGATTTTGGAAAATGAATCCAAGTAAAATCGTTACAATTCCAAACTATTCCCCAGATCTATTCAATATGGCTACCAAGGCTTAAACAATTGGATGTCTTTAACAATCACTGTTTGAAGCACTTTTGGCTCAGAAACAGGAGACTCAGAAACAGGCACAACAGCCTCACCCCAAAAAGGAATAAGCCCCGCATCTACTATCGGCTGAACATGCTCCGCGGATAATCTCTGATAGGCTTTTGGATCTTCATTCCATATGGTCTCAATCGCCAGATCTTGATGATATCTATGAGTTATAATTTTTTGTGCCTTTTCTGGAAACAACGCAAAAATTTCTGGCTGCATCAACAAGGCCGTTAACTTCACTTGCATATTCTTTTCGCTCTTCAATGGCGTTTGATTGGCACCATAGATACCGCTTCCTTGCCCATAGCCCATATTGGCTTTCGATAAAACGCCATGCTCCCCTAACGCAAATAAATATGCGATAAATGCTCTATCCAATTGCTTGTTAGTAGCTTGCTTAAATATAAGGTGACTGTCTTTGGGAAGCTTGTTTAAATTAAAAACCGTATTACACAAGCCTGCAATATTAAAATCTAAGATTTGCTTCAAATCAAAAATATGCCCTTGCTCCATACGGGGGGATTGTATCGGCGTGCCATCCTGCCAATCTTTGCCCATTGGGAACGCCACTTGATTAGCAATCGCAACGATTGCATCCGCTCTATGTAACGCGGCTATCATTTCTCCAACATAATTATTGTCATGCCTGTCGTCTTTAAACCCGAAGACGTCATCAAAATCACCACAGAACAGATAATCCGCAGGTCCTTTATACCCCTCCACAATATACTTACCCAAACGCTGGCTCGCGACCTCATTATTATCAATGGGCGCGCCATCTTGAGGGCATGTGAGCGGTGTAAACGCTAAGCGCTTTGCCCCAATAATATTAGGTGCATGTGTTTGAAACTCTTTTAAAAGCCTCTTTTCCGCCACTGAGCGATCATGTGCAACATCCACCATGAACCTGCCATTGGAGCGCTCAAACTGATGAGCTAACGACTTAATTGTGGGTATAGCGTTATCTAAAACTGTTTTCCATCCCTCACGGAAAACACTAAAACTCCAAACAGCATCAATTTCATCTATATATTGCATAATGTCTTGTAACAACTGATTTCGAATCAATCAATACTTATGTGAATTAAATAATATTTGGCATTATAGGAATTTTATCATATAACTTTAATCGACTAGTCCGCAAAGACGATGTCGCTGACCGCAGGGGGTTTGGTGTTTTCCGCCCGACCTATAAAAATCCTGCCTAGTCTCGTCTTTGCAAAAAAGGAATTTGGCCTTGTAAAGGGCGCGCCTTTTCTTGTCTTGATAAAGTCTGGCTCAGGCGGGCAACCCTGCTACGCCGTCGCCAATCAAGATATATTTTAAAGATAACCTCCTCGCGCTTGTGCGCATGAGGGTTCTTTAATCAACATAGTGAAGCGCCTCGCTTCATGAGAGACAACTCTCCTTACTACCTAAGTTAGCCTTGAAGAAACACTCTTTAATTTTTTCTCATGCCCACGACACAAACCCCGTCATTGTGAGCGTAAACGAAGCAATTCATCTTGAAATAAGAATGGATTGCCGCGTCGCTAAGCTCCTCGCAATGACGGTAAGGAAGAAAGCGTAGTGAGTTTACCCGCCTGGGCGTTCTAAAAACATCACACAAAAAAGACGACTTACTTTTCAGTAAGCCGCCTCTTTAAATTCTTATTAAGCTTGTTTAGTAAGCTTTTGTCGCGCCGTCTTCCATTGCTTTGTCAGCATTAACTTTTGACATCATCGCACAAACAGTCGTTCCACATTTTTCATGCTTCCCTTTCGCCATAAATCCACCTTTTTTAGTTTGGTGAATCTCTGGGCTTGCCAATTCAACGCCTTTTTCTTTACATTTTACGCAATATCCTGAAACCATGTTTATATTTCCTTATTTTGTTGTTTTTAATTCTATCTAATATTATATAGGGTTTTGGACTTATTCCCTAATTTTTAAAGGAAATAAGTCACAAACCCCTGAATTTAGAGCGAAAATAACAAAATTATGGCTTCTCCCCTTCTATTATCCGTTAAAGATGCCTCTGTTCGCTATACAGAAGTCCCTGTTTTTGCAGGATTATCGTTTAATGTCCACCAAGGGAGTCGCATTGCGTTGGTGGGAAAGAATGGCGCAGGTAAATCAACCCTGATGAATATTATTACAGGGGTGCAAGATTTGGACGAAGGGGAGCGCTGGGAAGAGTTCGGCACGACTATTGGCTATTTACGCCAAGACATCATCCCGAAAGAAGGACAAACCGTCTTTGAATACATCTTCAGTGAAATAAAAGAAGAAGAAAAAGACCTTCATATGTATAAGGTCGATATTGTCGCGAATGCGTTGCAGATAGATAAAGACGCGCAAATGACGATTTTATCAGGCGGGCAATTACGCCGCGCTGGCCTCGCCCGTGCTTTAGTCGAAGAGCCAGATATCCTGCTTTTGGATGAGCCAACAAACCATTTGGATTTGGAAGTCATTCAATGGCTGGAAGATTATCTGAAAGCATATCGTGGGACGTTACTGGTTATCTCGCATGACCGCGCTTTTCTCGCCAATATAACTAACCAAGTTTTCTGGCTGGATCGTGGTTCAATCCGCGTATCGCCCTACGGCTTTGCAAAATTTGAAGAATGGTCAAATGAGCTGTTGGAGCAAGAAGAGCGGGAACTTAGAAACCGTAAGCAATCCGTTGGATTAGAGCTTGCATGGGCCAACAGAGGCGTCAAAGCGCGTGTAAAGCGTAACGTACGCCGCCTTGCCTTGGTCAAAGAAATGCGTGACAAACTGCGCGCTGATGAAAGTGCCTATCGTAAAGCCACGCGCAAGATTGATATTGCCCCCATTAAGATAGACGAGCATAGCTCCAAAATCGTCGCGGAGTTTTATAATGTTTATAAAAGCTTCAACACGGGAGAAAAAGAACTCACCATCCTCGATAAATTTTCCTATAAAATCCAACGCGGTGATCGCATTGGTATCTTAGGCAAAAATGGCTCTGGTAAAACCAGTTTTCTCAAAATGTTGATTGGACAATTAGAGCCAGACCAAGGGCGCGTTAAACGTCGTAAAGAACTTGAATTTTCCTATTTCGATCAAAAGCGCGAAGACCTTGACCCTGATGCCACACTGCGCCGTGTGCTGTCGTCTTCTGGCGGGGATTATATTGATGTGATGGGTAAACAGCGCCATGTCTGTGGCTACCTCAAAGACTTTATGTTTGATCCATCCCGCGTCCATGACAAAGTGTCAACGCTGTCAGGGGGACAAAAAAACCGCCTCATGCTGGCGAAGATTTTGGCCAATCCTAAAACCTGCCTTATCCTTGATGAGCCGACCAATGATTTGGATATGGACACACTGGATATGCTGGAAGAAATTCTGATGCAATATGATGGTACGCTGATTATCGTGTCGCATGACCGTGATTTCCTCGACCAAACCGTGACCCGTATTTTGGCGTTTGAAGGCGATGGCGTGATTGAATCTTGCGTTGGCGGGTATTCAGACTACCTCGAAAAATTCGGCAAGAAAGACAAGCAAGCCTCCAAACCTAAAAAGAACAGTGAGAAGAAAGAGGCGAAGAAACCTAATGCGCCTGCTCCCTCTGCTACGCCCGTTCAACAGGAGGATGAAAAGCCTAAAGTTAAACTCTCTTACAAACTTCAGCGGGAGTTGAACCAGATTCCTGATAAAATCAAAACGGTGCAAAAAGAGATTGAAGAGAATGCAGAACTTTTGTCCGATGGTGATTTTTATAATCGCGACCCCGATGGCTTCCACGCCACCGCCAAACAATCCAACGAACTACAAGCCAAACTAACCCGCTACGAAAATCGCTGGCTAGAGCTAGAAGAAATGAGTGAGGGGTAAAACCGACCTATTGACATAGAGCAGAAAAAACATTTATATAGCCCAATAATACATTTTAATTGGAGAGAAGAATGACCTCACATGATACAAAAGCAGCAGTAATAGAACATGCAAAAAGTGTTTTTACAGACGCTGGCTATACTTCAGATAGTCTTGATCAAGCTTTTAACGATGTCTCTTCAGCAACGCAAGCATCAACAAGAATGTCCAAAAATTCAGCCGAACTCCATACTGCAGGATGGTTTGCTGGCAGGGGAGAAGCCGTTCGTGTAAAAGGGTTAAATTCATTAGGTAAATTCACTCCATTCAGTACAAATCTTGAAAGAGTCGTCGCTCGATTTACAAAAGAACTAGGCAGCGATTTAAGCGAAGATAATATACAGCAATATGCGTCAGGCTTCACCCAAGCAATGTTAGAAGCACAAGATGATTATGTGCAAATGCAACAACACAATCTTATTTTTACAAACCATATTGGGGATTAGTCACGCTACGCTCTCAATGACGATAATTTTAAAGAGCTGCTGAAAAAACTGTTTGCCATTTCTGGCAGGCTTCTTCTGTTTGCGCCCAACTTTGTATTTTAGGCGGATTACTCACAGTGGTATTTGCAAAGGCAATAGTCATGACATTCGGCACTTCCATTCTCTCTACACTATGCGTTCCATCTTCTTGAAACGACGGATATTGAAACGCCTCGTGCCTCATCACATCAACTTGAACGTCTGCGATGGCCATATCAAGGCAGGTCTCAAACTTACCATTCATAGACGCTGTTAATTCATTTACCTGCACCTCAGACATGTGAATACGGGAGCTGGCAACACGATCATGATCCGCATTGATAATATAAAATCCTGAGCTACCTCTTTCAAAATCACTTTTAATTTGGCGGGATAAATCTTCTATGTAAGCATCGGCAATAGGTTGGAAGATTTTATCTTGTTCTTCCGCATATTCCGCATAATGTGAAAAACCAATACCACCTAATATTACCATCCCTGTTAACGAGAAAGCAGCGAACTGCATAGTTAGTTGGCGCTCGTCGAATTCTGAATTCCCAGTAAATACAAACATACTTATCTCCTTAATTATCAGGAGATTACAATAAATTATTTATTATGCCAATGATTTATTGTCCGTAAATCTTACTAATCGCCAGATACCCTACTAAGGATGACACACCCGTGATAAATCCGCCCCATGTGATATCGACAACTGCAATAATCGCTGGCCAATCTTTTAGAGTCGCCAGATTGGTGATGTCATACGTTCCATAGGCCAGCAAACCAAAGATAACACCATAGCCCAGCGCCACAACCCAGCTGCCCGCGGTTAAGGCGGGTGCCACGCAGAACAAGACAATGCCCATCGCAAAGAACAGGTAGAACACGGCCGCGATGCCCAATTTAACTTCGTCTGCCATTAAGTGCCCCACACGGTCATAAAAGAAATCCTTCATCACGTATGACAACCAGAGGTAATCTATGATTAAGAAAACAACGGCAACAATTAGGTAGGCTACAAAATATTTCATCATGGGGTATTCCTTCTTTCTTTATAAAATCGGCACTGTCTTAAGCCGCATGTTCAATTTCAACTTGTCTTACATTGGTGTAACCCGTTTTAAACGCCGCCGCGCATCCCGCAAGATAAAAACGCCAAAGCTTCACAAACTTATCATCATACCCCATGGCCGTCACTTTATCATAAGCCTTGTCAAA
The DNA here is from genome assembly GCA_937941545.1 of uncultured Alphaproteobacteria bacterium. Lineage (GTDB taxonomy): Bacteria > Pseudomonadota > Alphaproteobacteria > Micavibrionales > Micavibrionaceae. Next base: position 17,315 of record CALDHI010000145.1, on the reverse strand, counting down.
ATTTTCTAACCACATAACAAGCGTCGTTACATAGTCTTGACCGAATTCAAATGATTTCGTTGTGGTTAATCCCGCGCGTTGCACTTCCTCATCAAAACGTGATGGACTGGGCAATAACCCTCCAGGGAAGATATAAGTTCTTAAAAAATCTGTATCTTTTTTATAACGATTAAAGGATTTATCTTCGATAGTAATTGTTTGAATAACGGCTTTCCCATCATCCTTAAGCAAGTTTTTAACCTTACCAAAATAAGTTGGCCAATATTTTTCTCCCACGGCTTCAAACATTTCGATTGAAACAATATGATCATATTTACCTTCTTGATGGCGGTAATCTTCAATCACAATTTCCGCTTCACCATTTAGGCGCTCTTGCGCATATTTATGTTGTTCTTCGGATAAAGTAATCCCCTTCACTTCATAATCTTTTGAGCGATTTAACGCTTGATCGGCAAACCCACCCCAGCCACAGCCAATCTCTAAGATAGAGCCTGACTTACTGTCAAGCTTATCAATAATGCGGTCATATTTTTTCGTTTGCGCTTTGGCTAAGCTTGTATTTTTACCTTCAAAAATAGCAGACGAATACGTCATACTTTTATCCAGCCAAAGGGAATAAAAATCATTACCTAAATCATAATGCGCGTAGATATTTTTCTTACTGCCCTGCACTGAATTTTTTCTAAAGAAATATGAGATGTGATACAGCACACGGCGAATTTGATCCGCCTTAAAGAAAGGATCCAGCAAGGCTCGATTTTGAATCGACAACGTCAAAAGCGCGGTTAAATCGCCCGTATCCCAACGCCCTTTACTGTAATCCTCAGCAAAGCCAATATCGCCTTTGGATGCCAAGTTACCAATAACGCGCCACTCCATAATTTTAATATCGGCAATCTGCCCTTCAATATCCCCTTCAAAATGATAGGATTTACCATCAGGGTCAGTCAGCGTTAAACGCCCGACTTGAAGATTTTCTAGTTTTTTAATTAACTGGGAGAATATAAATTTATCAAACATAGTATTAAGCTTTGTCTTTCGTTTTAAGGATTGTTGTCACTCTAGTATTCAGTTGTTCTGGTTTTGGTACATATTTAATCTTTTTAAAAACCAACTTTATCGCCTGCCAATGAATAAGAAAAATTGCTTTAAATGTAATAAAGGGATAACCCCAAAATGCCTTTGCAAGGGATTTATCACTCATAGGCGTTAAATCTCCAGACACGGCAGTCACTAATTTTTTATTCTTTTGGACATCAAAATAATCAATCCAAACCGCCATTTTGTCTTTCATATCCGTAAAGCGAAATTCATACCCACCTTCGCGTTGCATAAAGGGCGATACATGGAATACTTTCTCGCCTTGCAACACAATGTCTTTCGTTATTTCTTCACGTGTTTCAGGAGTACATATATAGCTGTGGCTTTCTCCAAACGTGTTATTCACTTCACAAATGACGACGCGCAGTTTTTTCTCTTTGTCGTAACAATACCAAAAGCTAACAGGGTTAAACACGTATCCAAAAACACGTGGCATTGTAATCAGAACAATTTCACCGTTCGCATAATCAATCTTATGCTGTTTTAAAACGCCCCGCGCCCAACCTTGCAAATTGCCACCATCGCGCGCGCCATGGTCTTTATTGTAAAAAGACAGCGCGCCAAACGTGTTAAATTTCAAATACTTAAAACGTGGCGGGTTTTGCAAACAAGAAAGCGGTAAGCACAAATAATAGATTTTATAGGTGAACTGATTCACACGCTCAAAAAAGCGTTTATGCATGACAGAGCCAAATAATATTTGTGGGGAGTGCGCTATTTCCAAGGCAAGGCCACTCCCATTTTCTCTAACATACGCGCGGTGCTTAAGATTCCATCTTCATGAAAGCCATAGCGTTGATACGCGCCCACATACCAGCAATTATCTTGCCCTTGCAGGCTCTCAATCTTGTCTTGCGCGTCAATCGCGGCTTGGTTAAAGACGGGATGCTCAAATTTATTCTCATCCAAAATCGTTTCTTCTGAAGGACGACGCGATGGATTGAGTGTCACAATCAGCGCCTTTTCACTGGTGAAATTCTGTAATAAATTCATCCAATAGCTTAAGGACACGGAATTAGAGCTGTCTTTCTTATCATCAGATAAATAAATCCAACTAGCCCAGCAGGACTTGTCAGAGGGCATAAAGCTTTCATCCTGATGCACAACGATATGGTTATCCTGATAGGTGAACGCGCCAATAATGTCTTGTTCCAGCGCACTGGGGGTGTCCAACATGCGCATCGCTTGGTCGGCATGACAGGCGAAGATAACATGGTCAAACACCTCACTTGCCCCCTGCTCGTCTTGCACCGTTACCTTACCCTTGTCTCGCGTAACGCTCTGCGCCCCGCAGGACAAGCGGATATCGTCTTTATAAGACGCGGTAATCTTTTTGATATACTCACGACTGCCGCCTGTCACCGTGTACCATTGCGGATGGTCATTAATAGTGAGCAACCCGTGATTTTCAAAAAATCGTAAAAACGTCTTCGCGGGAAAGTTTTTGATTTTTGAGAGTGGGCAGCTCCAAATCGCCGCGCCCATGGCTTGCAGGTAATAATCTTGGAACCATGCCCCAAGTTTCAACTCTTTAATAACGTCCGTAATCGTTTTATCGCTGTCTAAATATAAATGCGCTTTGCGGTTAAATTTGAGGGTATCCAGCACCATGCCCCAATATTTGGGACGGAGAAGATTTTGCGGGCGTATCATATTCTTACTGGAATATTGAAGCCATCCCCCCTCAATATCGGCGCCAAAGGACATATCACTCTTTTCAACAGCCACATCAAGATGATCAAACAACGCCGTCAAATGGGGATAGTTACGGTAATTAAAGACAATAAACCCCGTATCGACGGTTTGACTGCGCCCATCTATATCCACATCAATCGTGCGACTATGCCCGCCAATACGGCTTTCCTTTTCGTATACGACAAGCTCATGCCCTGCGGTTTTCAACGCATAGGCGGCGCTCATGCCCGAAATACCTGTTCCAATTACCGCAATTTTCATGCTATATAAATACCCTAGACAGGAAACTCTGTCACCCTTGAAATTACACCTAAAACTCCTTTATAAGATTAGGAGGAAACATGGAAAAGGTTACATCTAATATGACATACGATATTGCAATCATCGGCGCAGGCACAAGCGGGCTGGCTTTGGCTAAATCCCTGGAAGAAACAGGGCTGAATATTGCAATCATCGAGAAACAACCTGAAGACAAGCTGGCGAACCCAGATTATGACGGGCGCGAAATTGCCATCACTCATCTTTCACACTCTGTACTAAACACTTTAGATATGTGGCATCGTATTGATACGGACGCTGTCTCTCTTATTAAGAACGCTAAAGTCTTAAATGGCGATTCTGATTACGCGCTTCATTTCTCTCATAAAGAAGCGGGTGAAGATAATTTAGGGTTTATGACGTCAAACCACCTTATCCGCAAAGCCGCATATGAAAGCGTCAAATCTGGCAACATAATAAAGATACTGTCTGAAACAGAGGTCACAGATATAGACACAAATAATACACACGGCATTTTAACTTTAGATAATGGTGACATTATAAAAGCTAAATTAGTGGTGGCCGCCGATAGTCGTTTTTCAAAAACACGCGACATGATGGACGTGACAACAAGCAAGCTGCCGTTTGAGCGCACCTGCATTGTTTGCAAAATGGATTATGAAGGCGAAGAACAAGACACCGCCATGGAATGCTTCCACTATGGGCGCACCTTGGCTGTGTTACCCCTTACCAACAAAAGATGTTCTGTTGTGATTACACTAGACACCGACAAAGCCCATGAGGTCTTAGATATGAGCCCAGAGGCATTAGCACAGGATATTGAGAAACGTATAGACGGACATCTTGGGAAGATGGTACTGACCACAAAATTATTTAGCTACCCCCTCATCGGCGTTCACGCCAGCAAGTTTTACGCTCAGCGCTATGCGTTGATTGGTGATGCGTGTGTTGGTATGCACCCAGTAACCGCGCATGGGTTTAACCTTGGTCTTCGCGGTGCGAACACATTGGCTAATGAAATTAAGAACGCCTTAGCGCACGGATTAGATTTCGGCTCATATAGCGTTTTAAAATCCTATAATCAAAAGCATCGTAAATTTACTGTCCCGCTTTATCATGGAACAAATGCGTTGGTGAAGCTTTATACCAATGAGACAGCGCCCGCTAAACTCATCCGTCATGGGTTGTTAAAGCTGGGTAATCGCCTGAAACCTGCGAAAAATATTATAACTGGATTGCTTACTGAGACGGATAAGGCGGCTTAAGGAATGACAACAGCTTTCACAACACGTTTTGCGACAATAAAGAATAAAGTGAAAAACTTTAAAGTCCCTAGTAAAAAGAACATGTTTTGGGCTTGGGTCACATATCAAGCCATAAAAGGCACGCTTACAACGGCTTTTATATGGATTCCTGCTATTATGTACTGGTTACACCATTAACCTTATTATTAGCCTTTATTCCCTCTCATCTCCCCCATCAACACCTTAAGATTGCCTGTATTCCGCACCTTACAGACGCAATATAGCACTTATTTGCATTCTTTTCCCCTATATTGGTACTATATATATGTAAATAAAACATATGTTCATATTTCTCAAAATTGGGGGGAAATCACAACATATTATTTTTAGTAACTAATTATTAGTACTTTTTGCTTAATCTGTGGGTTGGGCAATGTAACTTTTTTAACTATGGGGTAAATCACATGACAACTTGTAACAACGTAATTCTAGCACAACCAAACGCAGAACAGAATATTAGCTATACCATTCCAGAGGGAGATTCAGCGAGATTGAATTTTGGCCCTGAGGATATCACAGGCTTACAACTGGGCGCGAATGGCGAGCTTATCATCTCTTTTGAAGATGGTGGACAGCTTACGATTGATAACTTCTCAGAATTGTCAGATGCCGAAAGTCTTGTTTACTTAGCAGACGGTACATTGATTGACCCAGCAATCCTTACAAGCAGTCTACAGACCCCTGATGCGCTGAATAATATTGAAACAGCCGCAGGTGATTTATCAGGTATTAATACAAACATCATTGCACAACCCGGTCCAAATACACGCCAAGAACTTTCTATGGCGTCTGGACAGAAATATATATGTGATTTTGATCCCGCGAATGCGGCGACAGTTGAACTTAAAGACGGTCAAATGGTTCTTACATTTGCCGATGGCTCACAGGTTGTTATTGATAACTACGCACAAGCAATGGCAGGCGAATTGCCACCAGAATTAACCTTGGCTGATGGGTCAACAGTTGATGCAGAAACGCTTCAAATGACGGAAGTCACAGAAGTTGCACAACCAATTGAAGAAATTTTACAAACAGAGCAATCAGATGTTGAAGAAATAGCAGAGACATTAGAAGTTGCACAAGAATCTGTTGTTGCCGATGTGGCAAGCATTGAGCCTGCGGCTGGTGATGACCTTGCCGCCCTTGCGGATCAATTAGCGAACATCGAAACAGCGGCTGGTGACGAAGGTGGTGGCCCTGCTTCTGCGGGTGGCTATGGCTTTAACAGCACTGCTACGGATGTACCATTAAATTCTCCTGATGCGATTGGGCCTTTGGGCGCAACGCAATTGGCGTATGATGCACCAGAAGGTCAAAATGAAACATTCTTGTCACCAATACGTGATGATGCTCCTATTATTTCATCTGCAATAGTTGAGGTTGATGATTCAGATTTAGATAACGGCGACAACACAGCAACAGGCACGATTAATGTTGATTACGGTAACGGTTCGCCAGGGACAATAACTACAACAAACATCATTACCTTCTCATGTGGCGCAACATCCGTAGAGTCTCTCTCTTCTGAAGGTCTACCAGTCACAGTTACAAACACAGCGAATGGCTATGTTGGTTCAACGGTAAATGGCGATGTCTTTACGTTTACTATTAACGCTACAACAGGCGAGTTTGAGTTTACACAACTTGCCCCACTAGATCATCCTGACACAACTGATCCGAATGATGAGTTATGCATTAACTTGGGAATTCGTGCCACAGATTCAGATGGTGATGCGCGTATTTCAAATGTTCGTGTCATCGTTAGAGATGATGGCCCAGAAATTCTGGAACAAACAGATGCGCTTGTTGATGAAACCAATTTTGATAATGGTGTCCTAAGCACAACAGGCCAATTTGCCGCAGATGTGGGCGAAGATGTCGTTGGCGCGACCTACACAGGCAGCAATAACTTTAGCTTTGACCAGACAGATGCGTTGACATCAAACGGTGAAACAATCACGGTTACATTTGATGCAGATACAAACGCATATACAGGTGCCACGGTAAGTGGGACTGTCTTTACAATGGTTATGGATCCAGCAACGGGCGAGTATACTTACACGCAAATTGCGGCAATTGATCATCCAGATGGCAGTGACACAAACGAGCCTATTGATCTAAACTTTGGCATTACAGTCACAGACGGCGATGGCGACAGCGTTTCAGCGGACTTAACGGTAACGGTTCTTGATGATGCACCGCAAGCCAATGATGATAATCTTGGAACGATTGACCACACAGAAACAGTCAGTGGCAATGTTATTGATAATGATGATGGCGGCGCAGATGGTATTTCTAGCGTAACAAGCGTTACCTTTAACGGCGAAACAATCCCTGTGCAAGCAGGCGTAGAAACTGTTATTAAAGGCGATTACGGTGTTCTAACAATTGCGGCGGATGGTACATATACTTATGATCCAGTTGGTGACAATGATGGTGGAACAGATGTGTTTACTTATGAAATCGTTGATGGCGATGGCGACACGTCTTCTGCCAACCTTACCATTCAAGTTTCTCCTGACCTTGCCCCTATCGCGATTAACGGTGTTGGTGAAACGGATGATACAAATCTTCTTGATGGCACAAATGACGTTGAAAACGGCGTTATCAATGTTAATTACCAAGGTGAAGGCCCTGGTACAACATCGGGTAATGGTGACTTTGGTTCAGCGGGTAATCGTACAGACAACACGCTGACCTCAAATGGTGTAGCGGTAACGGTTAGTTTTGATGCTGCAACAAATACCTATACAGGTATGGCGGGCGATCTAACGGCGTTCACAATGGTTATTCATGATGATGGTACATATACTTTCACACAAGTTGAGCCATTGGATCATTCAAATACAGATGCGGATAACGAAGCATTATTCTTAGACTTTGGTGTGAATGCAACAGACAGCGACGGCGATGTTGGTACAGGTACGGTTCGTATCACAGTGCGCGACGACGCCCCAGATGCCAATGATGATTCACAAACTGTGAACCCTGATACAGGCGAAGCAGATGGTAATGTTGTCACAGGATTAAATGGTGGTACAGATGCGGCGGATACAACAGCCGAAGGTGCAACTGTAACCTCTATCCAATTTGGTGAAGATACAATTGACGTCCCAGCAACAGGAACAGTCACAATTGATGGTGACCATGGTCAACTTACGATTTCTGCGGATGGAACATATACCTATGTTCTAAATGAAGGCGCAACGGAAACTGTTATCACAACAGGCTCTTTTGACCCATCCAGTGCGGATGTTGTAGGAACGCAAAACTCTATTACTGAGAATGGCATTACAATTAGTGCCAATAACGGACAAGATTTATCTTGGTTCACTGACAATGTTTTAGGGTCAGGCGTCGGTATTACTGGCAATGGCACGACAAAAGTTTATGGCGCAAATGAAATGCTAGAAATTTCTCTCGCCGAAGGTGCGGACTCCGTTCAGGTCACACTGGGTGATATTGGTACTAATAATGTAGGTAATACATTTAGCTTTACAGTTCATCTAGCTGATGGATCGACTGTTGAAGAAACAGTAACGATTGATGGCGGTAATGTAAGTAATGGTCTATTCACTTTTGATGTTGATGGATATGATTCTGATATCACGTCGATTGACCTTGTGGGTGGCCCCTCTTACGTTCTGAATGGTGTGCAGGCAACTTATGTCGATGCACAAACAGTGCAAGATGATTTCATCTATACAATCACAGATTCAGATGGCGATACAGACACGGCAACCTTAAAGCTTGTAGCTGAACCTTCAGATGATGTGAATCCAATTGATATTAATGGCGTTGGTCAGACAGATGATACTAACCTTCTTGATGACGGTATGGACATGATTACTGGTACAATCAATGTGAATTATCAAGGTGATGAAGCTGGTTCTACATCAGGTAATGGTGCATTTAACACATCAGGCAACTTGGCAAATAATACATTGAGCCATGACGGCGCAGCGATTGAAGTAAGCTTCAATGCACAAAACAATACCTATACGGGTGTTGCAGGTAATGTGACGGTATTCACAATGGTTATTAACGAGAATGGAACTTATAAATTCACTCAGCTTGAAGCAGTGGATCACAGCGATGCCAACGACTCAAACGAAGCGTTATTCCTAGAGTTCGGTGTAACAGCAACAGACGGTGATGGCGACACAGGAAACGGTACAGTCACAATCACTGTACGTGATGATGCTCCTTTAGCAGAAAACGATTCAGTTTCTTTATCTAAGGATGACAACACCAAAGATGGTAACGTGTTAAGCAATGATAATGCAGGCGCAGATGACGCAGACGTCATGGTATGTGATGTCACATTTGGTGGTAGAACTGTAGACGTTCCAACAACAGGCTCTGTCACAATCACTAATGAGGCAGGCACTCTAACTATATCTTCTGATGGGTCGTACACATATGAAAGACCTTATGAGCTAGTAACGACAGGTAATAATACAGCTAAAGTTTACGACAAAGATGGCGGGACATTTGCCTTTGATTACACGATGAAAGATGGCGATGGCGACACATCAGTTGCAACATTAACCGTAACAGTTGAAGACAACTTATCTCCTATCGACATCAACGGTGTTGGTGCGACGGATGATACAGACCTTCTGGATGACGGTCTAGATGTAGTCACAGGTACAATCAATGTGAATTACCAAGGTGATATACCAGGTCAAACGACAGGTAACGGTGCCTTTGGTACTGCAGGGAATGTTGCGGGCAATACGCTTTCATCAAATGGTGTTGCCATTCTTGTTTCCTTCGATGCCGCTTCAAATACCTATACAGGTATGGCGGGTACTGAGACAGCCTTTACGATGGTTATTAACACAGATGGAACGTACACATTCACGCAAAGTGCGCCATTGGATCATTCTAACGAAAATGCAAACAATGAAGCATTATTCTTAGACTTTGGTGTAACGGCAACAGATAGTGATGGGGATAGTGGTACAGGTACGGTACGTATTACAGTTCTTGATGATGCCCCAGAAGCGCAAGACGATACAGCGTCAACAAGCGTAACATCAACGTCGGAAGAACATTGTTTTGACCCGACAGAAGCAGATGTTGCGGGAACGCAAAATAGCATCACACAGGATGGGATTACGCTAACATCAAACAATGGCGCAGACCTTGTTTGGGTTCAGCATGAAGGACCTGGTGTTGGTATTGCAGGTGAAGGTACTGACAAAGTGTTCCGTTCAGCAGAATCATTAGAGTTACGCTTTGATCATAATGCTGATGCCGTAGAACTTAAGATAGGTGATATGGGTGCAAATAATATTGGCAACACATTTAAATATACTGTGTATCTAGCCGATGGAACGTCCGTTGAAGAAACTGTGACTATCGATGCAGATATGGTGAGTAACGCCGTCTTTACATTTGATGTAAATGGATACAGTTCAGACATTACAGGTATCGACCTTGTGGGTGGACCCTCCTTCTTATTAAATGGTGTGAAGACCGAGCATAGTGAATTTGAAACGGTCAATGCAGAAGGTAATGTTTTAGCCAATGATGACTTAAGCGCTGATGCCTCTACTTTAGTAACATCCATTAATGTTGACGGACAAGACTATGCCGTAACAGCAAGTGGAACAACGATACAAACCGCAAACGGGATTTTAACAATAACTGCGAATGGTCAGTATAGTTACGAAGCAACAGGTGAAGAAGATTCTACAAACGTATTTGTTTATACAATTACGGATGGTGATGGCGATACATCAGTTGCACAATTGAGCATTACTTCAGATGGTATTTGTACCATTGATCATGCGATGGAAGCGCCTAAGTTCAACGTTAATATTGAAAGCTTTGATAATAACAATCCAGATCGTGACGAATGGGATTTCAGCGACACGTATAACGTAAAATACCATGGCAGCGAACAATCATTTGATTTCACAATTGATGTAACAAGCGGTGAAGAAAATTTAGACTTCTTCTTGATCGAAATTCCTGACATTCTATCTGAATTTGGTGTTGAGCTTAACAAAGGATCTGAAGTTTCAGACGGTGTTTGGAAAGTTGATGCTGCTGATACAACAGGATTACAGATCACACTTCCAGGATTAGAGCCCGTGGATGGTAAAACATGGAGAAATCCTGACTATCGTATTCCACAAGGAAAGCATGACTTCGAAGTAACGGCGCAAACAATCGCCTCAGAAGAAGTATGTAACCACGGTGAAGTTGTAACAGTTGAAGCGAATATCGAAGTTATTATCTTCTCCTCTCCTCTTGTTCTTGACCTTGATGGTGATGGTATTGAACTTCTTAATATTGACCAAGGCGTTGAGTTTGATATGGACCAAGATGGTGAAGTCGAACAAACAGGGTGGGTTGGCGCAGATGATGGCTTGCTTGTCTTAGATAAGAACGATGATGGTATTATCAATGATCGTTCTGAATTATTCGGTGACACAGATGGTTTCTCTGATGGTTTTGACAACTTATCCAGCTACGATAGTAATAGCGACGGTGTTATTGATGCCAATGATGAAATTTACTCAGACCTAAAAGTTTGGCAAGACGCAAATAGTGATGGGATTTCTGGATCAGATGAAATGCTTTCCTTACTGGAAGTTGGTGTTGTTAGTATCTTCTTAAATGCAGATATGCCAGAAGACCTCGTCATTGAAGGCAACCCAATTTCACATACGAGCACCTTCCTGACAGATACAGGTGAGACCCATGAAATTGTCGATGCATGGTTTGGAACAGCGGAAATTAATGACACACTTACTAGTGCAATTGAAGAATCCGCTTCTACATTATTAGCCATTGGTGATGCCGGAGAAGATGTTTTAGATATCTCACAAATGCTGGAAACAGGTGATGATATTACAGAAGCTATTGCAGACTTTGTTCATCATAATGATGATGGTGTTGCACAAATCTCTGATACAAACGTCGAGCAATCAGAAGGCTTAGCGGCAAATACAAATGATTTAGGTCCGCTAGATCAATCCCTAACGGATCAAGTAATTATCTAATACAGATTGTATATTAATTCTTAAAAGTCGCCTATATGGCGGCTTTTTTCATGAATAATGTTGTATTTACAACGCCTTATGCCTGTATCGCATAAATATATGCTCACAAGGCTTGATTTAATAAAGCAGGCGCGTTATAACATGGCTTCTTTGACGCGGGATGGAGCAGTCCGGTAGCTCGTCAGGCTCATAACCTGAAGGTCGTAGGTTCAAATCCTACTCCCGCAACCAAGAACACTAACGATTACAGCCATTCCTCGGAATGGCTTTTTTGTTATGGGGCTACCTTGGGGCTACTTTTTCTTTAAGAAATTTGCTTTTATGTGCTATTTATTACTTTGTACAGTTCTTAAGGTTTTTAAAAGGTAAAGCGTATGAACACTATTGGGATTAGAGTTGAACCATCAGCGGTCACTTTTGTGGTTTATGATGCTGCGGAAAGCCAAATTATTAATGTGGAAAAAATTAAAGTTCCTAAGGCGCTCAATGTGCCTGAAAGCTTAAAATTTCTGCGCGTTAACATACTGGATATTCTAAGAGAGTATGAGATAGTTCAAGCTGGTATAAGAATTACTGAAAGTAATTCTCAAACGCTGACAATATCAAGAATACAAATTGAAGGTGTTATTATAGAGGCGTTTGCTAGCAGTTCTCTGCAAAGGTACTATTGCGGTCAAATATCTAGTATTTCAAGACTTTTGAATATAGAGCGCACTAACTGCAAAAAATACATGGATGGAGAGCTAGATTATTCTGATGTACAAAATTGGAGTGATTTTTCTAAGAGTGAGAAAGAAGCTTGTTTAACAGCTATTGGAGCGATCAATGCTTAAGCCATACAGTAGAGCAGAGCTTTCTTTTCAGTTGGGTAATTCTATCGGAGATGAAGGAAAAAACTCTGATGTTTTTATTGCTCATGATCCTCAATTAGATGCACAAATAGTCATTAAAAAAATCCCTAAAAGTAGTTTTTCTGCTCCGGAAGAATACTTCCAAGAATCAAGCATTTTGCACTTGAGTGGACACCCTAATGTTGTGCCTATTCATTATGCTTGCGAGGATACTGATTTTATTTATTTGGCTATGCCTTATTACTCAAATGGATCATTGAATCAGTTGATAAATGAGCGGTTCTTAACTGTTCGTGAGATAGTTAGGTTTTCCTCTCAATTTTTAAGTGGAATTCATAATATCCATTCCAAAAAACTCATTCATTTTGATATAAAGCCGGATAACATTTTAATCTCAGGTCAAGGTGAGGCTCAAGTGTCTGATTTTGGTATTGCTCGACCTGTCGAAGCTAATGGTCTTGCAGGGCAAGATAGGGGGTATTTTAAGGTCGTACCACCTGAATCATTTAATGCTTTTGAATTTGCGGTTACATACGATATTTATCAGGCTGGCCTTACATTATACAGGATGTGTATGGGGAATAAGGAGTTTTATAGGCAGTTTGATGTTTATGGTGACGTGAACAACTTTGATAGAGCCACCTTTAAATCTGATGTGAAAAATGGTAGATTTCCTAATAGGGCTGTTTTTCTTGAACATATTCCCCAAGCCCTAATTAATGTTATTAAGACATCTCTGAGTCCTAATCCGAATGACCGTTATGCTGCGGCTATTCATATGATTAACGCTTTGGCAGGTATAGATAATGAGTTATTAGATTGGCAGTATACAGAGGAAAATGACGGCGTAAGAAAGTGGGAAAAAGTCTCTGATGCTCGTACGGTACGTCTAATTGTTACTCCTGAGGGTGGTTCAACGGCACAAAAGACATTAATTTCTGGAAATACACAAAATATTAGGGAATTTTGCGTAGAATCAATTACTAGAGCTAAAATCAAAGCTTTTTTAAGGAAATACTAGAATGGTAACTGTAATTAAAAATTCAAAAGATAAATATATTACTCGAGCCAGTAAAGGCGGAGCCGCAATTGTTTTAAATAAAAAAGAATCTCTCAAGGATCAGGGTGAGAGGGACTATAAAATAAGCGCCTCTTGGCATGTTAAGTGGAGTAGTAAGTAATTTCCTGTACACTTGATTTTTTGCCGCCCAACAGCTTCTTATTCTTTTTGAAATAAATCATCAATCAAAGCGTCGTCGTTTGCTGAATAAACGCTTCTTGATGAACCTCCTCCCGTGTAATGCCCCCTTGCCCGACTTGCCGCTATCATATTCTCATTTAGAATGTCCGCAATATCGACACTTCTGGCAATTGAATAGATTTTTTCTTCAGGCAAGCCTAAATCATATAATTTATTATGTAGGTAGTCGTGAAGAGAATCAAAGGCTTCGTGCTCTTGTTCTTCATGAATGTATTCGTCTAAGACATTGTCATCCGCTATGGCTTGATAGATTTCTTCATCCCAATAGGTTTCAATGCCAACTTTAACCAAGTTTCGTAACTCTATCTCTTCATCTTCATTTAAGTCAGGTAACGTTTCTATTAGCCCATCTAATAACACGAGCTCATCATGTGTTAGGGACTCTTGGGAAGCCTTAATAATAAAGGATTTTAAAGTCATTTTAAATTTCTGAGGTTTTTGTGATATGGCAAATTTTAAAATATTACATGTTTCTTCAATATAGCCCTCAGGAATAGTAATAGAATTTATATTCTGAATGTTCTCTAATATAGTTGGAATATTCTCTGAATAAACAGCCTTTGGATCAGTCACGATTATGTTGGTAAGGGCTAAAAAATAACTAGTTTTATTTTCTAAAAAATTAGCGTTAATTTTCTTTACAGCTAAATTTCTTACTATTTCATAATAAGAACTATCTTTTAATTTTCCATTCTTTCTAAGACTTTTTAAATTGTGCAGAGAATACAATGCGTTTAAGCAGGAAAAATAAACATTTAAAGATTGGGTGTTTTTTAAATACCGCCCTAAAACAAAATCAGCAACAGATGGGTTAAATAAATTGATTAAAGTTAGATCTCCCATTAGTGTTCTTTGAAGCATAGAGCCTACAGCTATTTTTAACATCCCTATATATTTACTATGTGCATTTATAACCGTGGCAAGTCCGTTATCTATGGTTGCTTCTGAAAAAGATTCTTGTAGCTCATCTTCCTCCATGCTGGTGCCATTAAATACGACGAGGCAAACAGCTATCCTTGTTAGTTCGTCAATTTGCTCGTCAAACACCTCAGCCCATATGTCTTGGGGGTTATCTAGTTTTTTTATAAGATGATCCCAGTACTGCTCAGGGCTCACATCTTTGAATCTTTCGGCATCCGTAATGAATTGAATTATTCTAGGGTTATAGTTTTTGTGTTTTGCTATTTTGGTATATCTTTTGTCTATGTATATTTCTTCAATATATTCATCTTCTAAATTCCCATGCCTAATATGATTATAAAGGATTTTGGCTCGGTCTAGATTAGATAGAGATTGAATTATAATTTCATACTCTTTCTGATCAATTTTTTTGATGCTGAGTAGGTCGCTAATTTTCTTGCCTTGCTTGAGGACGGTGGAGCGTGATGTTAAGATAAAACGTTTACTACGATCTTTGCTAATCCTGTCTATGAAATTTAAGACGTGACTATCCTTACGTCCTTCAATCGCCATTAAAAAATTTCTTCCTAAAAAATCGTCAAAATAAAAGACCTGTTTTTTATCTTTTTCAAAGATTCTTTCTGCTTCTGAAATATCATTTTCAATTACGCACAGCTCAAAACCGTGTCCTACGTAATGATGTGCTAATTGGTCGGCAAGAGAAGTTTTTCCAATTCCAGCCTCGCCAGTTATAACAACTGAGTACAATTCTTCTAGTTTTTTTAGAGCACGGTCATGATTGTCTGTAACAATATACATCTGTGTTGCTGATATAATTTTATCGCGCATCGCTTCACTTCGCCCCGTTAGTGCTGTGTTGAGCATAGCGCTTAAAACGTTGCTGCTAGAAAGCCAGAGCTTGTAGTGTTTCTTTTCGATATCCGCATGCTTTGAAAGCATATCATTTAAATTTTCTTGCCCTAAAATATCGTCTTCTGAAATTATATATGGTTCAAAAGCGAATTTTATTTTTTGTTTGTCTGCATTGGATAGTTCCAGAGATGTGGCAATAATATACCTCTTGGGGTTTAGTTTTTTAACTTTAGGCACTTCTTCTTTTTTTAAGCGCCTTATAAGCGGTTTAATGCCAGATTTTATCCAATGTTTGCTTTGAATTATTATTTCTGCGTTGCCCGCTGTAAAAAATCTTCCGTCAATTCCGCCATCTTTACCTGCTTTGAATCTATCAACAGCCACTACCTCTCTTTTTGAAAGAAGATCATTAACCAGAACCTCAAATTCTTTATCATTTAAATTCTTAAAATCGTAGTTTTGCAAAATAAGCCTCCAATTACTGTCTATAAGTAGTACAATACATATTATAGGCAGTAATATAAAAGCATTCTTTAGTTACTTTTCTTTTTAGCTCTAGCTATGGCGCTTCTTTTGCCTAATTCAGACATAGTTTGGCGAATCATTTCTTTTTTTAGCTCTTCCTCACTCATATTAGCAACGGTACTTTCAACCGCTTGCGAACCGCTATCAACGGTTAAATCCAACGGTTCGTTGTACGGTTCAGAGCCTTGATCTTCCTCATATTCAGCTTCATAAGTAAGGCTTTCTAGCTCCTCTTCCAAAATTTCGTTATTTTCTAATAACTCTTGGTTTTCAGCCTTAAGACTAAATGCTCGCTTTACTATCGCTATAGTTAAAATTCCTGTAGCGCCTATAGCCAAAGCAGGAACGATTGTCACAGGATTTATAAGCCCTGCTAGAGATGCCAGTAATACAGGCTGTTTAGTTACTTCATTAAAATTATTATAGTTCATTATTTTATCTTTCTATTTTTTTGAGTTGAATATCTGTCCCACTGTCCCGCCCCTTAGGGCGGGGGACAGTGGGACAGATGAGTTATTAAATTAAACCTTCGCTTTGCGCTCTTGACTTCCAACGGTGTACCGTTGATTTTCCTATAG
Organism: uncultured Alphaproteobacteria bacterium; assembly: GCA_937941545.1. Taxonomy (GTDB): domain Bacteria; phylum Pseudomonadota; class Alphaproteobacteria; order Micavibrionales; family Micavibrionaceae. The sequence continues at coordinate 929 of CALDHI010000145.1, read as the reverse complement.
CTAATTCTTCAGCAATATCACGTATAGAAACTTTGTTTTTGAGCATTTCAACGGTTTTGATATATAAAATATCCCCTTGCTCCCATGTCCACTTAAACAAACCATCTTCACTGTTAAGGGTTGCCTCAATATCTTGAACCATTTCACCGCTTAAATGTCTGGCTTTTGTATATTGAATAAGAATTTTAGACGCCCCCTCACCCTGTATATAGTCTTCAGGTCTCTTGAGCTTAATCACTGCATCCATTACATCTTCTTTTTTATGACTTCCCCGCTGTTTACCTTCTTTATTAGCATGATGAATAAACACAAGAGAACGTCCCTTCTTACGGTGTTGAACCGCCCATTCTTGAATTGGTGACCAAGACTCGGCCTCATTTTCATTACCTGTACGGTCAAAAGTAGAAATATTATCAATGAATATAACTTTAGGATTAACGGCTTCTATGAGTTCGTTGATTTGATCACGCCCCTCTTTAGTTCCTAAATCAGGTGTATAATCATTATCCTGACAATCAGGCGTATAAAGATTTAAAGGAGCTTTAGTTTTGACACCGTTAGAAAGCTTATTTAACCGCTCTTGCATTGCTGTCGCTTGCATCTCACCGTCTAAATATAGAACTGGAACGGCTTCTTTAGCAGTATAACATAAGAATTCGTCACCGTTGGCTAACGCCAAGGCACAGGACAAAGCAAAGAAAGTCTTCCCTATACCCCGATCAGCAAAAATCATATTGATAGAGCCTTGAGGAAGCCATGGATATAAAAGCATATGCCTTTTAGGCAACTTCATATCTTTAAAATCATTTGCAGAAATTAATTTATGATTATGCGGAGTTGTAATAAACTTCCATGAAGACGGTATATCTTCTGCTGTTTCAATTATATGTTTATCGACAGTTTTTCTTATAAGATTCTTATAAGAATGA
>CALDHI010000144.1 GCA_937941545.1 uncultured Alphaproteobacteria bacterium | reverse complement strand
GCAGATGTTCTCGATCTTGAAAAAGTAGATGAGATTATCAGTAGTATTTTAACAACCAAGCAACGGCGTGATTTTGAATTGAGCTGGGATTTAAATACATCTCTTGATATGGGAGATCATGGTAGATATCGTATTAATGTGTTTAAGCAACGTCAAACACCAGGCTTAGTTATTCGCCGTATTATTTCAAAAATTCCCGCCATTCGTGATTTGAAGTTGCCACCTATATTAGAGAGCCTTTCTCTTGAAAAGCGGGGCTTAATTTTATTGACGGGTATGACGGGATCAGGGAAATCCACGACACTGGCTTCCATGATTAATCACCGTAATCAAAGACAATCAGGGCATATTCTAACGATTGAAGACCCTATCGAATATTATCATGAACATGATAAAAGTGTTGTGACACAGCGTGAAGTGGGCGTGGATACAGAAAGTTATGCTGTGGCGCTTAAGAATTCTTTACGCCAACGTCCAGATGTCATCCTTATTGGTGAGATACGCGATAGGGAAGTGATGGAGCAAGCGCTGACGATAGCGGAAACAGGACATCTCTGTTTGGCCACGCTTCATACCAGTAACTCCTATCAAGCGATTGAACGTATTGTAAACTTCTTTCCAGAAGACCAACAAAGCCAAGTAAGAATGAATTTATCTATGAATTTGAAGGCGATTGTCGCGCAACGTTTATTGCCTAATTTACACGGTGGTCTTGTACCAGCTTTAGAAGTGATGTTGAATGAGGCATTGGTTCGTGATTTGATTATCAAAGGTAATTACGAAAAAATTACGGATGTAATGGAGCAAAACACTCCGATGGGTATGCAGACGTTTGATCAATCGCTTATTTCTTTATTCGCAGAAGGTCTTATCGCGGAAGATGTTGTGGTTAAGCAAGCGGATAAATCAAGCGACATGAAAGTCAAGCTGCAACAAGTAAGGTTAGCCTCAAGTGAGGGGAACTTACAACACATGGACACATCTGTCTTATCTCTCTCCGATTAATATTATGTTATGCTGGTTTTATAAATAAAATTCATATATCTTGGTAATAAGATTCGTATTTTTCATGTGCAATGCATGGCTTTATTTTAACTGAACAACACGGAATATTATTATGGTCGTCCAAACTTCTTTTAAAAAACTGTTTTTAATAACAGGTTTTGCTGTTCTCTCTCTTCCAATTTTGTCTTCTTGTGAATTGACACAAAATTATATGAAGCATGACCGTGAGAACAGCATGGAACCCCAAGATTATCGTGATGCATTGGCGCCACGAGAAGTTGAAATTGAAGATTCGTTGAGTAAAGGCAAAGCCCCAGCGCTTAAACCTTACATTACGCAACCAGATAGTAATTATAAGCCGATGCCTTTGGTATCCGTTTCTGTAAACCAAACAATTCCTTTGCGCGATGTTATTTATGAAATTACGCAACAGGCAGGATATGAAGCAGAAATTGATCCTCGTATCAAAGGGGCTATCATCTTTTCTGCACGTAATCGTCCTCTGGATATGGTGATTGATCGTATTTCTGACATCGCAGGTCTTCGTTATAAATTTGAAGATGATATGTTACGTGTTGAATTGGACACGCCTTATCATGAAATATACAAAATTAACTACCTTGCTTTGACACGTACAAACATGAGCACGATTAGCAATGACATCTCTGTTGTTTCTGGTGATGGTGCGGATACAGGATCTGCGTTTTCTGCTAAGAATGAAAGCGTTCTTGATTTTTGGAAAGAGCTTGAAACAAACTTAACGCAAATTGTTGAATCAAATCGTGATAGTGCGCGTTTAGCAACCTCGAGAGATCCTCGTGTAACAGTGGCAGAGGCAAATCCTGCGCCTGTTGAACCGATTATGATTGATGATAATGGTAATATCTCTGAAACAGGGCCAAATGTGCAGGTGCAAGCACCGCAAGCGGTCTTAAATGTTTCTGCGATTGAAGAAGAGGAAGATCAAAATTCTGGTGATGAAGACCCATTTGCTGCGCGTTTCTCTCTAAATAAACAAGCAGGTATCATTTCTGTATTTGCACCGCAACGTCTGCACAAAGAAATATCTCGATATCTTGATGAAGTTAAAAAATCAGCATCGGCTCAAGTTCTTATTGAAGCAAAAGTTTTAGAAGTATCCTTAAATGATTCATATGCGGCAGGTATTGATTGGAGCCAAGTTGATATAAATCTATTTGGTGGGCAAGGGGCTTTAGGATTTAGAAATATTGGTGACGGTCTAATCCGTGGTGTTTTAAGTTCTAGCGGAAGTGATAGTGCCAATTCAACTGTCTCTTACTCCAAAGGTAATTTTTCCGCTGCTGTTGATGCATTAGCTGAATTTGGAACAGTTCAAGCATTGGCAAGCCCTCGCTTGACAGTTTTGAATAATCAATCTGCTGCTTTGAATGTTGTAGAAAATTCTGTTTATTTTGAAATTGAAGTTGAAAGCAGTACATCAGATGCAGGTACTGTTGTTACATTTGAAACTGATATTAAGTCTGTTCCAGAAGGGGTGCTTATCAATGTGCAACCTGCCATTGATTTAGATCTTGATCGTGTTGCTATGGCTATTCGTCCTACGATTACGACGATCACACGTACAGTACAAGATCCTAATCCTAATCTACGTATTGCTGCAGATGCCGCAGCAGGTACAGATGCCTTCACAATTGAATCACGTATCCCTGTTGTGAACGTGCAGGAATTTGACTCTGTTATCTCTGTCGATAGTGGTCAGGCGGTTGTATTGGGTGGACTTATCCAAGACCGCGTTGAGTCAATACGCACAAGTGTTCCTGTATTGGGTGAGATGCCATTGTTTGGTGCGGCCTTCCGCCGTCAGCAAGATTCGATTAGCAAAACGGAATTAGTTGTGTTCTTGAAGGCTACAATTGTAGATGGCAATAATACGATTACAAATACAGATAAAGATTTGTACCGTACATTCTCAAGTGACCGTCGTCCTTTGAAACTATAATTGTTTAGGAGCAAGGCATTATGCTTTTGTTACTTATAAAATATATATTAAAGGCGGCTCTTCGTGACCGCCTTTTTATTTCGTTTATTATACTTATAGCCATTAGTGTGAGCCTATCTATATTTTTAGGTAGCGCCGCTGTTATTGAGACAGATCAATTTTCAATGGTATTTGCGGGCGCTGGCTTGCGCTTAGCAACAAACTTAATGCTTATTCTGTTTGTAGTGTTCTATATCCGTCGCGCCTTTGAAGCGCGTGATATTGAATATCTCCTCTCTAGACCGATTACAAAACTTCAGTTCCTCTTTGCCCATTTCTTTGCATTTATTATATTAACCGCCATTGCTTCTATTCTTGTTAGCCTTGTGATTGCCGTGATTCCTTCAACTGTTAATCAGAATTCATTGGCGCTTTGGGGGATAAGCCTTTGGATAGAGCTATCCATTATGGTCACAGTAGCTTTGTTCTTTGCCTTAGTATTATCTAGTGCCGTCACATCTTCATTAGCAAGCTTTGCATTTTATGTTTTGGCGCGATTAATTGGGGATATTTTAGGTATCATAGAGCACGGTGCCAGCTCGACTGCGATGACAATATTAGAAAAAGTGATGCTTGTTATTTCAATTTTTATACCCCGAATCGATATGATGGCACAAAGTGCTTGGCTTATTTATCCGATTCCATCGGCAAATGATTTAACCCTCATATTAAGTCAGGGTATTATATTTATAGGATTTGTTTTGGCGGCGGCTTATATGGATTTAAATAAAAGGCAGTTTTAATGATATTGTCTCAAAAAATGCCTCTTATTATCTTCCTTTTGTTTTGTATTATAAATTGCCTCTTTTGGGTGCCCAATCATAAAAAACAATCAAGCTGGGCAAATGTTCCTCCTATCCCCTCCATGGAAACATCTAAATTATTTACGCTAGGGGATGGGCAATTTGCCTATCGTATTTATACCATCATGTTGCAAAATATAGGCAGCACGGGCGGGCGCGGGGTGGCACTAAAACAATATGATTACGCTAAATTAAAAGACTGGTTTTTTCTTGCAGATAATTTAGACAATCAATCGGATGCGATGCCGATGTTGGCGGCGCAATATTTTGGCGCGGTGGACGACAAAGAAAAACTCAATGAAATTTATGATTATCTGGCTGTCGTTGGTGCGCGCCCAACGGGCGAAAAATGGCGTTGGTTGGCGCACGCCGTCTTCATCGCCCGTCATGTCGCTAAGGATAATGAGAAAGCGTTGGAGCTGGCGTACATATTAGCCGATAATAAAAATCCCAAATTGGCAGATTGGGCAAAGCAAATGCCTGCTTTTATTCTCCAAGATCAAGGGCAAGCGGATTTATCTTATAATATTATGATAAATATTTTAATCAGTAATATTGAGACACTTCATCCTAATGAGATTAATTTTATGCGTGATTATATTTGTAATACACTGTTACCAGAATTGCCGGAAACGGCACCCCCCCATTTTTGTCTAGGAAAATAAAATGAGTAATTTAAATTTTAGTTTAGCGGAAATAATAGCCTATGTAGGTCTTATTCAAGCCATTTATGTTTTGGTCTTTATGTTTCTAAGATTAAATCGCATTAGGCGTACCTCAATTCCAATTTTGTTTTTTATAACAATATTTTTCGCTTTTCTATTCAGTGCCTCAGAAAATCGCCTTCATGAAGGGTTCGGTTACTATAGCAATATGAAATGGTTTACATGGACATGTCTATCTCCACTAAGTGTATTATTAATAATTCAAACCGCTAAAATAATTGATGCGCCTGTGCGTCGTTTTATGGCAATATTTATTCTTATTCCTTTGGCGTTTATTGCCGCGAAAACTATGGGAAATATATTTAGCAATACAGATTTATGGCTGTACTTAGGTAGTGTCTTTGTAGGCTGTATTAGTTTGCTGTCTCTATGGCAGGTGCGCTATTTATTCGAGGAGTTAAGTTTTCGTAAAAAAGGGCGCGAACGTTATTGGCTTATTGTATCAATGATAGCGATGAACATTACTTTAATAGCTATCAGCATGATGTCTATTAACTCTGAATTGTTAATTGAGAATATTGAAATGGTTAGAAATGTTATTGGTATTGCCTTTGTCTATATTGTATCGACTAGTTTATTTCGAGTATTTCCTCAAACTATGGTCATTGAATCTGTTTTGTCAGAAGGACAGCAGCAGGTTTATCTTACGGAAGATGATATAAAAATTGCTTTGAAGATTGAAAATCTACTTCATTTGGACAAGGTTTATCAAGAACCTAACTATAAACGCTCTGACTTAGCGCGCGAGCTGTTAATTTCTGATGCGCAGCTTTCTAAAATTGTGAATAATTACTTTGAAAAAAGCGTACCTCAACTTTTAAATACGTACAGAGTAGAAGATTCTAAGTATCTTTTAAAGGAAACTGAGGCTGATATCGCGACCATATCAGAAGAGGCCGGGTTTAACTCTATCGCTACTTTCAACAGAGTTTTCAAAGAGATAACAGACATGTCTCCATCAGAATTTAGAGATAAGTACGCGTAATTATTTTAACCCTATTCCTCATTTTATCTTAATGAGTACTTATTTCAGTTAATTGATGAGGCGTATTTTACTTTTTACGTTATTATTATAAGTAATATATTATTCTAATTCACTTCATGTGGTTTTGACGGTATGCACGTATGTGATTTTAGGGTAAAATGCATTATTATTGATTTGAAATTTTTAATTTAAAATTAATGTCTAAAATTTAAAAGGAGAGACTTTATGACTTTACATGAACTAAAACAAAAACGAGAAGGCGGTTTTACACTTGTTGAACTAGCGATCGTTATGATTATTATTGGTTTGCTTATTGGTGGAATTCTAAAAGGCCAAGAACTTATCGCAAACTCACAAGTAACGGCTACGATTGCTCAAATTAAAGGGTATGATGCGGCAATGACAACATTCCGTGACAAATATAACGCCATCCCAGGTGATATGGGTAATGCACAAACACGCCTTCCAAATTGTACGACTGCAAATGAGTGTCGTAATGCCCCTGCGGCAAATGACAATAATGGTCGTATTGATGTCAATCCAGGGGCTGCATCTGGTGCTATGACTACTGAAGCTTCACAGGCGTTTGTTCATATGGCTTTTGCAAATTTAATTTCAGGTGTTGAGTCAACTCTAGGTACTGAGATTGGTGGCGCATTCCCAGAAGCCAAAGTAGGTGGGGGATTTAGATTAGGTTACACTGCAGATGGTCTTATAAATAATATTATTGCAGCTGGTGATGCTACGCCAGGTCATTATTTGGTTCTTAATGCTAGTGGTGATATTTCTGGGGCGGTTCCAACTACGGCGTCTGATTTAGAAGCCGTACAAGCGGGACAAATTGATCGTAAACTTGATGATGGTAGGCCAGATACAGGTACTGTTCAATCTGACGGTGACAATTGCTTAGTTGGAACAGATACTTATAATGAAGGTGCTAATGATGCAACGTGTTATGTTGCCATTAAAATCCAAGGTTAATACTAACCTTATTTAAGAATGATAAAGGCCGCATTTCGCGGCCTTTTTTAATGCGTAATGTTTCGACGGTAATGCGGTCTATCACTTACTAAACGCCGTTAGCAAATCCATTGGGATAGGTAATATCGTCTTGGAATTAGGGGAGTTCACAAACTCGCCTAATGTCCCTAAATAACGTAATTGCATTGTTTCTGGACGGTTGGCAAGAATAGTAGCCGCTTCATCCAACTGCACCGCCGCCTGTAATTCACCTTCGGCGTTAATGACTTTGGCACGACGCTCACGTTCTGCTTCGGCTTGTTTGGCAATGGCGCGGATCATGGATGGATCAATATCAACGTCCTTTATTTCAACATTGGCAATCTTAATACCCCAACCTTCTGCTTGGTTATCAAGCAATGCCTGTACGTCTGTACTCAGTTGGTCACGCTTGGATAACATATCATCCAGCTCATGCTTACCCAATACAGAGCGCAATGTCGTTTGCGCTAAAAGGCTTGTGGCATGCGCGAAGTTCTCAACACGGTTAATGGCATCAGCGGGGTTAATTACGCGGTAATAGACAACCGCATTTACTTTTACGGAGACATTATCTTTTGAAATAACATCTTGTGATGGGATATCTTCGGTGCGGATGCGGATATCCACTTTATCCATTTGTTGGACAAAGGGGATAAGGATGCGTAAACCCGCATCCATTGTTGAGGTGTATCTGCCCAGCGTATAAACAATACCGCGCTCATACTCTTTAATAATACGAATGGAGGACGCCAAGAATATGACGCCAAAAAATAAGGGTATAACAAGGAATTCCATGCTTTTCTCTTTCTGTTGGTAGGTTAAGTTTTATTAATCAGGAGATACTGTTTCATCCGCTTGAGGGACGACTTTAATCTTCAAGCCTTCAACGGCTTCAATTATGGCCTGTGTGCTACGTTTGAAATCATGCGCCTCTTCTGAAAAGGCCGCCCAGTCTTCACCTTTAATATAGACACGCCCACGTTTACCGCGCCAAACAATCACCCACGCCACTTCACCAATCATGGCTTCAACGCCTGTGGTGGAGCGCTTCTTATGAAGCTTATAAGTCAAATGCGCGCCCCATGCGGTCATAATAGCGCCAATGCCAATCATATTAGACAACATACGCTCAGAGATAAAGAAATCCTCGCCAAACGCGCCTGTTTGATGGATTTGAATAGCGCCAATCAGCAACGCGGTCACACCGGCAAACCCAAACAACCCATAGGAAGGTAGAAACAGCTCTATAACAAATAAGCTAATGCCGATAAGTATTAATATAAGTGCCCCCGCCGTAATCCAGCTTTGGCTTTGTATTAATGTATCTGTATCCATAGGTTAGGCTACTTTCTTCATATTATGATTTAAAATAGTTATCAACGCATCTCCCATTTGGCTGGTTGATAGGGGCGTACAATTATCCGCCATGATATCGGGTGTACGTTGACCACTCACCAGTACGTCTTGAACGCCTTGTTCGATTAAATCGGCTTCGTCATTTAAATTCAAAGAATAACGCAGTGCCATGGCAAAGCTTAAAATCGTTGCCAGCGGGTTCGCCTTGCCTTGCCCCGCAATGTCAGGCGCAGAACCATGCACAGGCTCATACAGCCCTGGTTTTCCTTTGTCGCCCAGTGAGGCAGAAGGGAGCATGCCTAATGACCCCGTCAGCATCGAAGCCTCATCTGATAAGATGTCACCGAACAAGTTATCGGTTACAATTACATCAAATTGTGATGGGTTGCGCAATAATTGCATCGCGCAGTTATCCGCGTACATATGTTCAAGCTGTACGTCGCTGTACTCGCTGGCATGAAGCGCGGTCATGTCTTCGCGCCATAATTTACCCGCTTCCATCACATTGGCTTTTTCACAAGAATGCACTTTGTTGCCACGCTTGCGTGCCAATTCAAACGCCACGCGTCCAACGCGTTCAATCTCATAGGTCTCATACACTTGCGTGTTAATGCCGCGACGTTGCCCATTACCTAAATCTTCAATCCCGCGCGGTTCACCAAAATACACACCGCCCGTTAATTCACGTACAATTAAAATATCCAATCCTCGTACAATCTCAGGCTTCAACGTTGAGGCGTCAATCAACGCATCAAAAACAAGGGCAGGGCGCAAGTTCGCGTACAGCCCCATTTCTTTACGCAAACGTAATAAGCCAGCCTCAGGGCGTAGATTATAATCCACATCATCCCATTGAGGGCCACCGACACTGCCCATGATAACCGCGTCGGACGCTTTACATTTTTCAAGCGTCTCATCCGCAAGGGGTTGCCCGTATTTATCATACGCCGCGCCGCCAATGTCGTCTTCATGCAGAGTAAAGCTCAATCCACGGCTGTCTTCTAGCCACGCAATAACCTTGCGCACCTCCGTCATGGCTTCATGCCCAATCCCATCGCCGGGGAGAATTGTAAGAGTATAGTTCTGTGTCATTGTGTGTTCCTATTTATATAGCCAGCTACGTTTTTCTTTATCTTTGTTTTCAAATTCAACGATATGCGCTTTTTTCTCCAGCGTTAGGCCGATATCATCCAAGCCATTCATCAGGCTATGCTTACGCGCGGGGTCGATGTCAAAATCGAACGCCATGATATTGCCGCGTTTAACCGTTTGGTTTTTAAGGTCAATTTCTAACGGTGCTTCTGGGTTGTTTTCGGCCTCATCCATCAAAGCATCCACTTGGTCTTGAGGTAAGACAATGGGCAAAATACCGTTTTTAAAGCTGTTATTATAAAAAATATCTGCATAGCTGGGTGCGATGATACAGTGTATGCCCATATCCAAAATCGCCCACGGGGCATGCTCACGGCTTGAGCCACAGCCGAAATTTTCACCCGTAATCAATATTTGTGCGTCTTTATAGGCAGGCTTGTTCAACGCAAAATCTTCGCGCGGGCTGCCGTCTTCGTTATAGCGTATGTCATTAAAGGCATGAATACCAAGGCCAGAGCGTTTAATGGTTTTTAAGAATTGTTTAGGGATGATAATATCGGTATCAACATTAATCATCCGAAGCGGCGCGGCGACCGCATTGAGTTTTGTAAAAGCTTCCATGAATTAGTTTTAATATGACTTTATCCTGAAAGCAATATTCTTATTGGGATAGCGTAGCGTGTTAACCAAGAATAAACTTGGTAAAACGATCTAAAGTATCCCCATCTAGCTTGCCTCTATATTTATTGGCGTTCTTTAGGCGATTTAACTCCTCTTCGGGAGTGCGTTGTGCGGCCTGGTGAGGGCGATGAATCATGTCGCCGTCATAGGCGTCAATAATGCAGATGGTTTTGATAACATTGCCCATTTTATCGCCGTTTAACCCTTCGTAACCGCTCGCATCAACGCATTCATGATGGAATTGTTGCAAGGATTGTATAAGGCGGATATGCGGGTGTTCCTGCAATTCAGCAGGCGATTCTAATAATTTGCGATTCAGAATTTCAACGCCTAGGCGTGGATGTTTTCTTTTTTCAGCAATTTCTTGCGGCGTAGGGCTGTGCTTTGTTTTCCAGATATTTGGATCATAACATTCGTGGATTTTACCTAGGTCATGAAGCTGGTTCGCGTGCTTAAAATTCTCGGCGGCGCGGTCGCTAAAACCAAGTGTTTTGAGGAATTCAGATCCCATTAATGATGTGCGTAAAAGATGCTGTGAGAGGACATCACCGTACTTATTCGTGTCCGCAGCATAGTTTTTTACGTCCGCCAATAATGAGTCATATATGGCCGTAAAATGATTTGTTAAAATGACATCACATTTAACGTCATAGCTTTCGATTAAGGTGTCAATATTGGAGGTGAGTGCGCTCATAAAAAGGTTTATACGCCTAATAGAAGTCTTTGAAAACCCTTATATTTCATCATGTTATTTTTCCCATAAAAATATTGCTTTTATCCGCAAAAGCGCGTAGAACCTAGTGATTATTTAATAATAGAGTATTAATGGAGTAAATTATGACGTCTTTGACCCCAGCAAGTATTGCTGCCTTAACTGTTACGATGGCTTTTGTACAAGCCTGCTCGACGTCAGCGATTATAACATCTGCCGATGTTGCGTTATCACCTGTAACACTACCAGCAGAGGCTTTGTTATCTGCACGTTTAAGTTTGGAGAAGCGTACAAATCAATCCCTTGAGGCACTTCAAATTACAGAAGTTGTGTCCCAAATAGCGCTAAAAGAAAATATGACAGCCGTAGAACTTCGCGCCATGATTGCCGAAGAATCTCAGAAGTTTCGTGAGACAGAATGGCCAACGGTTGGCGATCTTCCAAGTATTAGTGGTTTATCAGGTAGCTTACCTAAAATTGATTTTAGTAAATTATCCGAAGTGGATATTAAGCAAAAAATTGCAGATTTAAATTTAGGCAGTAAATTTGACCGTTTCAAAAATGCTGATAAAGACATTCTAATGCTTGTCGTAAAATCGAAAATTATAGAAGATCTTAAAAAGTTTGGAATTGATTTACTGAATGACAGCAAGAGATACCTTGAAGAAAAAAGGGATTTACTGGCTAATTCTGTGTCGTCAGGCGCGACTAACCTCGATCGTGCTTTACGAGCTTGGGGGTGTGATAATGATGTTGATGGTCAAACAACCGAGATGGATATAGACCAATTAAATGCTTTTTATTATAGCACGCCACGGACAAAAGTTTGGGACGCCACAAGATGGCCGTTGCAACTAGCAAAAGATATCAATAATGCCCGTAAAGGATACCCCGTAAATCAAAATGATTTATGTGATGTAGAAGGCGTGAAAACGAAAGTAAATTTTCAGTTTCGTTTAGCGATGAAGCACCAAAGCTGTGATGCATCTTTGCTGGTTTTAACGAATGAGCCATTACGTCCAGAAGACACTCAAATTATGACGCAAATTATTGCTAATAATTGGCCGACGTTTGAAGCGCTAAATGGTGATTTGTTAGTATCAGGTTTAACAGAAATTATCAAAGAATTGCCTAATGAAGCATTATGCGTACTTGGTGACTTAAGCGATGATCTTGCTGAGCAGATAGCGGATGCTCAGGCCAAGTTAAAAGGCGAGGCACGCAGAGAGGTTGATGGTGTTACAGGTGGGGCGCAACAACAGCTTGATGCTGTGAAAGGTCAAATTCCCACTAAAGACTTACTTAAAGGTCGATTTGAGACTTTAATTCCAAGTGCAGAAGACGCGAAGAGGCTGTTTGGTGAACAAGCTGGCCGTCTTGAGATCCCAGCGCCTTAAACTAAATCTTCCTAATATCCGTCAGCTTACCTGTTATTGCTGCGGCGGCGGCCATGGCGGGGGACATGAGGTGGGTTCGCCCACCGCGTCCTTGACGCCCCTCAAAATTACGGTTGGAGGTAGACGCACAGCGCTCACCCGCCTCCAGCTTATCCGCGTTCATGGCAAGACACATAGAGCATCCCGGTTCACGCCAGTCAAAGCCTGCTTCAATTAAGATATCCGCAATGCCTTCTTTTTCTGCCATTTCTTTTACCAAGCCAGAGCCAGGAACAACCATGGCAAGCATGATATTCTCTGCGACCTTCTTGCCTTCAACAACGGCGGCAACGGCGCGTAAATCCTCGATACGACCATTGGTACAAGACCCAATGAATATCTTATCAACTTGTATGTCTTCCAGCTTTGTACCTGCGGTTAAGCCCATATAATCCAGCATACGTTCAACTGATTTCTGTTTGGCGGGATCATCCGCAAAGTCAGAGGGAGCGGGGACGGACGCCGTAATCGGCAGTACATCTTCGGGCGTTGTGCCCCATGTCACCGTTGGGGCGATATCTGCCGCGTTCAGCGTGATTTCTTTGTCATACGTTGCGCCTTCGTCAGACGCCAGCGTTGCCCAGTATTCAACGGCTTTATCGAACTCTGTGCCTTGCGGTGCCATCGGACGGCCTTTGATATAATCGAATGTTGTTTGGTCAGGGGCAACCAGACCAGCGCGTGCGCCGCCTTCAATCGACATATTACACATCGTCATACGTCCTTCCATAGACAGGCTTTGCACGGCTTCGCCCGCATATTCAAGGACATAGCCCGTGCCGCCTGCCGTACCGATTTCACCGATAATCGCCAAAATCATGTCTTTCGCGGTGACGCCGTCATTTAGAGTACCG
>CALDHI010000143.1 GCA_937941545.1 uncultured Alphaproteobacteria bacterium | reverse complement strand
AAGGATGACATCGCCGCCTTCAACAACACCGTCAAAAATCTCCGCCTTGGCATTTACAATACCATCCATGCCATCATCAAAATTTTCGATATGTACCGACGCGACTGTTGTAATAATCGCAATGTGTGGTTTTACCATCTGGCTTAAAGGTGTGATTTCATTGGCATGGTTCATGCCCATTTCAAAAACGCCAAAATCCGTTCCCGCATGCATACCAGACAAGGTTAAGGGCACGCCCCAATGGTTGTTATAACTTTTGATACTGGCATGTGTTTGCCCTTGGGGATCAAACGCAGTGGCAAGCATTTCTTTTGTGCCTGTTTTACCGACACTGCCCGTGATACCTATAATTTTTGCCGATGTGCGACTGCGCGCAAAACGCCCCAAGTCTTCCATTGCTTTTAAAGTGTCTTCAACAATTAAGAGTTTAGATTCATCAATCCCTTCAATTTTTTTAGAGACCATTGCGGCGCACGCGCCGGCTTCAATTGCCTGTGTCACATAATCATGACCGTCAAGATTATCACCCAACAACGCCACATATAAATCCCCTTGATTCAACGTGCGCGTATCAATGGACACACCATAGGCCTGCCAGTCACCAGACGTGCGCCCGCCTGTCGCCTTTATAGCGTCCTCAGATGTCCAAATCATGTCGGATTTATTATTACTCATACTAAACTTTCTATCGCTTTTTTTGCTTCATCTACGTCATCAAATTTCAAAACTTCTTCGCCAACAATCTGCCCTTGCTCATGCCCTTTACCCGCAATCACTAAGATATCGCCTTCGCTTAAATTCGTTATCGCTTTTTGAATGGCTTGGGCGCGATCACCAATTTCAAGTGCGTTTGGTGCGGCCTCCATGATTTGGGCGCGGATATCATCCGCCTCTTCATAACGGGGATTATCGTCTGTTACGATGGTGACATCAGCGAGCCTTGAGGATATATCACCCATCAACGCACGCTTGCCAACGTCACGATTTCCGCCACAGCCAAACACACAAACTAATTTATTTTGTGTGTGAGGGCGCAATGTTTTTAAAATCGTTTCAAGCGCCGCTGGTTTATGGGCATAGTCAATATAGACCGCTCCCTTTGGATGTCCTGACACCAATTGCAAACGCCCCGCCACCCCGCGCAGTTGCGACAATAAAGGAATATATTTTGCAGGATCATTATCATAGGCAAGCACCATGCCCAACGCACAAAGCGCATTCATCACCTGAAACTCACCGACCAAAGGCAAGACCAACGTGTAGTCTTCACCAAAAGCATTAATGACAATTTCTTGGCCTGTTGGCTTAGCTTCACGGCGAACTAATTTTAAAGTATCGCCTTTATACCCATAGGTGAAAATTGTGTGGCCTGCTTGCTTACAAATCTCAATTAGCTTATCTGCGTATTCATCATCCGCATTAATCACAGCTGTTGATCCCTCTTCAATCACTTCCGAAAACAAGCGCGACTTGGCATCAAAATAATCATCCATCGTGGCGTGATAATCCAAATGATCACGCGATAAATTTGTATAGGCAGCAACGCGAATATCTAATCCATCAAGACGATATTGATCTAATCCATGGCTGGAGGCCTCAATCGCCAGATGCTCAATCCCTGTGGCGGCCAAATCAGCGATATCCGCATGAAGCGTTTGCGTATCAGGGGTCGTTAGCCCGCTATATTTACGCAAGCCCGGCCCACGTACGCCTAATGTACCAAGCGAGGCACATTTTTTAATACCTGATAAATGCCATAGCTGTTGTACGAAGGAGACCGTTGATGTTTTACCACTTGTGCCTGTGACTGCCGCAATTTTTGTTGGTTGCAATTGGTAGAATGCCGCCGCAATTTTGGCGAACGCTTTGCGCGGTGTTGTGACCTCAATGACTTTTATAGTATCAGGCACTCCCTCTGGCATTTGCGTACCCACCTGCACCACTATATGGGTCGCGCCATGATGGATGGCGTCTTCGATAAACTTCGTACCTGCCATCTTGCTCCCTTGCAAGGCGGCAAAGAGAAAGCCTTCTTTTACCTTACGGCTATCGGATGAAACACCTTTTAAAGTTTTGATGTCAGAACTATTTAAAAAACTAGTGAGCTGCAATTTTTTGTTCCTTCTTCATAGCCTTAAGCTGTTGTTTCGTTTTAACATGACGCATCAGGGAGTCTTCAAAGCGTTTTGTAGTGTCAGATGGCGGAATGCCGAGAATAGAGACGGTTGAAGCGATAATATTCTTAACCGTTGGTGCACCGACCCATCCACCAGTGGCATATCCCCACGTCTCCTTAATACCTTGCGGTTCGTCAACCATAACAAACACAGCGTATTCAGGAGCGTCCATCGGGAACACACCAAAGAAAGATGAAATCAATCTTTTACGATCATACCCGCCTCTTCCTGATTTTTCAGCAGTTCCTGTTTTTCCACCCACAAGATATCCATCAACGTCGGCTTTACCACCCGTTCCTTCGGTCACAACAAGGCGAAGAAGTTGACGCATTCTGTGTGACGTTTCAGGAGAAATAACGCGCACGCCATCTTTTGTTTTTTTCGTTGTGGGGGTGGCTTTTATTAAAGTTGGCTTCACCAACACACCGCCATTCACCATGGAGGACGCCGCCGATACAAGTTGCAAGGGCGTCACCGCAATACCATGACCAAATGCCGCCGTCAGCGTATCAATGTCACGCCATGGCGTTGGTACAAGAGGGCTGCCGATTTCAGAAATTTCAAATTCGGGTGCATCTAACAAGCCCAAGTCTTTATAAAAACTTTTCAGCTCATCGGTGCCCACGGCCTTACCCATCATCGCCGAGCCAATATT
>CALDHI010000142.1 GCA_937941545.1 uncultured Alphaproteobacteria bacterium | reverse complement strand
AGACATTGACGCTATTGTGTTGCGCGTGGACAGCCCTGGTGGCTCGCCCACTGCGTCCGAAACCATACGTCGTGCGTTGATAAAGGCGAAAGAAAAGGGTAAAAAAGTCATTATCTCAATGGGGCCTGTTGCGGCGTCTGGGGGGTATTGGATTTCAACGGATGCGGATTTAATTTTCGCCAATGCAGGTACGATTACGGGCTCTATTGGTGTGGTCATGGGTAAGTTTGAGGGCGGTGTTTTGTTCGAAAGAATGGGTGTGAATTGGCAAGGCCCACAATTTGGTGAGAACGCGGATATCTTTGGCATTCATAATAAATTTGATACCCAAGCAGATGCGCGTATGAATGTTTTAATTGATAGCACCTATAATGCGTTTCTTACGCGTGTGTCAGAAGGGCGCGGTTTAACGATAGGCCAAGCGCGCAGTGTTGCCAAAGGACGTCCATGGACAGGTTTGCAAGCGAAGAAATTAAAGCTGGTGGATGAAATTGGGAGCCTGAATACGGCGCTCGATAAGACGGCAATTTTGCTGAACCATATAAACCGTCATGATTTAAATGTTGTAAAGATGCCCCGTGAGTTAAACAGTGTTGAGCGTTTGTTAGAAATATTTGGACAAGAAGTATCACTGGGTTATTTTGTGAACACATTATTGGGAACGGATAGCCGTATATCTAAAACAATGAATGGGTATATTACACAAAACCAGCTGTCTAAAAACGGCAGTCACATGAATGTCTATAATCCAGATTTAGAAGCGATGCGTTAAGCGTCTTTTCTTTCAAATAGCTTTTTTGTGTAGTCCAAAAAATCGGTATAGGTCACAATAATATTCTCATTGGAAATACGGTTTTTCAAAATCGCAATGGCGGCATTAATCCCATAGGCAAATGGAATGAACGTACATTCCGCCAGTTGGTTGGCGTGAATGGTTGCGGTGACATCTTTGCCCCTATCACCAATATGCCAGACGACGTCATCGGCATTAAAGTCGGGCTTTAATTGGCGCAGGCATCGCATCAGGCCATCAGGATGGGGTTTAGATTTTTCCACATCTTCACGGAATATTTCGGCATCAAAATACTCCGCCAAATCAAATTTTTGCAAAATATCATGACCATATCCCTTGCCTAAACCATTACTGGCAAGTCCTACAGGGATGTTTTGAGATTTTAAATACCGTATGAGGCTGTATATACCAGGGCAGGGTTGAACGATTTGTTCAACGGGTTTGCGCCGAATACGGTGAATAAAACGATGCACCAGCAAGCCACGCGGCGTCGCGGCGTTGCGTGAATAATCCTTGATGGCACGGCGGCGTTTAAAGGGGCGTTTAATTTTATGCAATAAATTATCAATCGCCTCTAAGGCGTGTAAAAAAGCGGGGTTTACGTGACGCACGGTTGTGCCATCCATATCAAAAATAACAACTGTCGGCTTCTGAGCTTTGACTTGTTTTTCGATTATTTTATTCACAATATTTTCTTTGATATCGTCTAGGACTGCCATGATTCTAATGTTCTGATTTTATTGTCTTGAAAAATACCACATGATAGAGGGCCGCCTTTGTAAAGACCGCTGTCTAAATTTATGCGGTTAGGTTTAATCTCTATGCGTTTGTCTTTTGGAACTGTGTGTCCATGCACCACATAGTGGGGGTGCATTTCTTCGTATTCTAAAAAAGGACTGCGCGTGAAGGTTAGGTCTTGTTTAGTTTGTTGTTCAATTGGCACATTGGGCATGATACCTGCATGAACAAATAAATAATCATCTTCCTGATGATGTGTAAGTAAGGATTTGTAAAAATCCATATGAGGGCGAGGGATGCCACGCTCTAAACAACTTGCCATGTCTGCGGCACGGTCAATCAATGTGTCGTTATCACCCGTCTCAACGCCGTAATCTTGCATTGTTTCAATCCCGCCCCATAACATCCAATCTTGTCGCGGGCCGAGTGGATTGGCTATAAAGTCCAACATAGAATCTTCGTGGTTACCTGTTAAGTGGATATGCTTGATGTGTTGATGCGTGTCTTGACGGTTTAATACCATATCAATCACGCCTGCATTGTTGGGGCCACGGTCAATATAATCACCCAGATAAATGATTTTGGCGTTTTCAATGGGATTATGTTTTAAATCATCGTCAATTTTTTGATGTAAATCTGCCAAGACGTCAGGATAGCCATGAATGTCACCAATGGCATAAATACGTTTATTGGGCGCTAATTTAAAATTATGTTCCATGGGTGCTATTTTAATGAGAATATAACCAAATGAAACCTATAATTTATACATCGCCATACTCTCTCCACCATAATACGCCAGAGGGGCATCCAGAAAATGCAACGCGGATTGAGGCATTAGAAGTCCTGTTTGCAAGTGAGGTATTTGAAGGCTGGCAGAATAAATCGTCTCAGCCTGCCGACTTGGAAACTGTAGGCTTAGCGCATGACGAAGACTATCTCTTTGATTTACAGGATAAAACACCAGAGGCGGGCTTGGTTTATTTAGATGGTGATACTGTCTTGTCCCCCCAATCCTATGACGCAGCCTTACATGGGGCGGGGGCTGTGTGTGATGCGGTGGATGATGTGATATCTGGTAAGACGCTAGTTGCTTTTTGCGCTGTGCGCCCGCCTGGGCATCATGCGGAGCCTGATAAAGCGATGGGTTTTTGCTTAATGAATAATATTTTGATTGCGGCGCGTCACGCTCAGACAAAACACAATATCCAAAAGGTCGCTATTATCGACTTTGATGTTCACCATGGCAATGGCACGGATGTGATGACGCGCCAGCATAATCAAAATCACCCTGAACAACCTATATTTTATGCGTCCACGCATGGGCATCCTCTTTTTCCAATGACGGGTGATCCAAAAGATAATACGCAATACGTTATCAATCATTACTTACCTGATAAATGTGATGGCGAGGCGTTTAGGGCGCTTTATGAAGAGCATATATTCCCTGCGTTAAAGGCTTACAAGCCTGATTTATTACTCCTCTCCAGTGGCTTTGATGCGCATAAAGACGACCCATTAGGGCATGCCCACCTTGAAACCGAAGATTTTGGCTGGCTTGCTTCTAATTTAAGCGACATTGTTGATAATAAGAACATTATTTCTGTTTTGGAGGGTGGGTACGATGTTCCATCCCTTGTGTCTTGTGTTCAAACCCATCTTCAGCATCTTTATAAGGCTAAATGTTAAATCTAACTTGAGAAAAAGAGGAATCTGCACTATATTTTATCTTTGATTAATTAGGGGTTTTCTATGACACAAGATGTTTCATCTGATTTAAGTTTTGAGCAAGCACTGGCGGAGCTGGAAACGATTGTGACGTCCTTGGAATCAGGCAAGGCACCTTTGGAGGATTCCATCACCGCCTATGAGCGGGGTATTGCCTTGAAAAAGCAATGTGAGAAAAAACTCAGTGAAGCTCAAGAAAAAATTGAAAAAATAACAATCGGTCAAGATGGCCAACCAAAAGCAGAAGCTTTTGAAACGGAATAAGAATTAGATTCAACCGAACATAAGAAAGATTTATCATGCCATCACCTCGCGATGCCTCCCCCCGATTGCAAGAAGCATTAGACACAACGGTTGAGGCTGTTGAAAAAACAATTAAACGCCTGCTGCCTGAAACAGATTTTGCGGAGCGTCCTTTGTTTGATGCCATGCGCTATGGTGTGTTGGGCGGCGGAAAGCGTCTTCGCCCTTTCATGACGATGCAAGCGGCCGCATTATTTAATGTTGAGCCAGGACGCGCCAGACGCGCGGCGGCAGCGGTTGAGTTCCTACATTGTTACTCCCTTGTTCATGATGATTTGCCCGCGATGGATGATTCAGATAGACGTCGTGGCAAAGCAACAGTGCACCGTAAATTTGACGAAGCGACAGCTATTTTGGCGGGGGATTCCTTGCTGACATTGGCGTTTGAAACGCTGTCTGACCGTGATACACATCCTGACCCGCATGTGCGCGTTGAGCTGGTGCGTAAATTGGCGATTGCCTCTGGTGGGCATGGTATGGTCGGCGGTCAAATGCTGGATTTGATTGGGGAGCGTGAAGAGTTTGATCTTGGGACTATCTCGCGTATGCAACGCATGAAAACAGGGCATCTGTTTGCTTATGCCTGTGAGGCGGGCGCGATTTTAGGACGTGCCAGCGATCAGCATAAAAAGGCATTGTGTAATTACGCCTATGATTTAGGTTTAGCGTTCCAAGTGACCGATGATGTTTTGGATGTGGAAGCCGACCCGAATGATACGGGCAAGCCAGCCAATCAAGACGCCCAAGCGGGTAAATCCACCTTTGTGTCCACGATGGGTAAAGAACAAGCCAAAATGCGCGCTGAAATGTTAGTGCATCAAGCCATACGCCACCTACACGTGTTCGACGGTCGCGCCGAAATGCTCAAAGAGTTAGCGTTGTATGTGCTAGAGCGCCGCGCTTAAGTTTTTTCTTAAGAACTTTTTTCATCAATTTTTTATCAGAGCTATTATGGAGATAATTGCAGATACTATGGCAAAGGCTTGAGTTATTCTCAATTCTTTCCTTTCACCTTCTAAATCAGAAAGTGCAGCACATAGGTATGGGTAATTGATACAGTGTTTTTTATCTCCAACGGTAAGAGAAAAAAAGTGAACATAAGATTGATCTGCGTTTGTGTATCCATATTTTTTTCTAGATGGGAGTATAGTCTTTGAAACACAAGTTCGTTATCTACTTTCATTTTTTTAGCTATATGTTTGCAGTCAATCTCAATGTAAAAATTCTGATCTTGTCTGTTTGAGTAAGCATTTGCATATATTTTTTGAATTGTTCGCATTAATTTTAAATTTGTAAAAGTCAAAGATGAGTTTTTCATGATTTAAACCAAGCCCAAGCGATGCTCTAACATACCAATAAAAATATGCCCTATGGTGATGTACATTTCTTGGGTACGATTGGGGGCTGTTGTTTCAATTTTAAGAAGTAAGTTACAATGTATTCCCATTATAGAAGGGCTTCCACTATTGCCTAAATTTTCACTTATAAGAATCACTTACTGCGACGCGTTATAAAATAATTGCTCTTCAGAAAGTTGGAAGCCAATCTTAATTTGATACCCGGGATTTGACCCATCATCATTAAGCGGTAGGCGCTGGCGAATTGTTTCAACCAGCTCAATACGTTCCTGATCTTTATCATAGGTCACAGACGCCGCGAATAATTCTTTGGCCAATTCTTCGTCTTGCTTGTCTGTTACCGCTACAAAATAAGGGTAGGCGAAGAAGGGACGGTCATTGGTTTTACGTTTTGCCTTTGGCCCTAACGCACCCGCAAACGACAGCTGAATTTTAACATCTAAATAATCATTATCAATTTTACATTCGCTTGTTGTATCAGTCAGTTTTAAACTAGACACTTCTGAAGATTTAGAAGGCTTCGCCATATCATAAAATTCAGACATAGAGCTAAGTTGTGGGTCAACAATAACAGGCGGGCAATCATTATCATTAATGACAATCGAGGCTTTGTCTTCTTGCTTCATCGGTGTGGGGGATGTGATGGTGTTAATTTTGGATTTTGCCGTGCTTGCGCCGTTACCAACCGCGGTACCTAGTGTGCCAAAATCTTGTTTCAAACCATTCCATGTTTGACAGGCAGAAAGTGATCCTGCGGCCAAACCTATAAGTAAAATATTGCGTATCATCATGCCCCTACATTATGCGCGATGCGGTATTTTGGCAAGGTAAAATCTAGTGTAAATCAGTACTTTTTAAATGGATTTTTCACGGGGCATTCTTTATAAATGATATATGACCAACAAACCTGATATGAAAATAATTCTATCTAACCCGCGTGGGTTCTGCGCTGGCGTGGATCGTGCGATACAAATTGTTGAGCGTAGCTTGGAGAAATATGGTGCGCCCGTCTATGTACGTCACGAGATTGTTCATAATAAATACGTGGTGGAAAGCCTGAAGACCAAAGGCGCGATCTTTGTTGAAAGCTTGGACGAAATACCTGATGATGGCGCGCCTGTGATTTTCTCCGCCCATGGTGTTCCCAAGCGCGTTCCTGCTGAGGCGAAGCGTCGTGAGATGTTCTTCATTGATGCCACTTGCCCGTTGGTGAGTAAGGTTCATAAAGAAGCCGAACGGCATTTCGCCAATAAAAAACAAGTCATTTTGATTGGGCATAAAGGCCACCCCGAAGTGGAAGGCACCATGGGGCAACTGCCCGAGGGTGCGGTGTTACTGGTCGAAACCGTTGAAGACGTTCAGGCGTTGCAGGTTGAGGATGCTGATAATCTCTCGTTCTGTACCCAAACAACTTTATCCATTGATGATACGGCGGATATTGTGAACGCGTTGAATGACAAATTCCCAACCATCCAAGGGCCCCACCGTGAAGATATATGTTACGCGACAACCAATCGTCAGAATGCCGTGAAGGCCATAGCGCAAACATGTGATGCGATGATTGTGATTGGCGCGCCAAACTCCTCAAACTCAAACCGCTTGGTTGAAGTGGGCGCAAATTATGGTTGCCCTAAATCTATGCTGGTGCAACGCAGTGCCGATTTAGATTGGGCGTGGCTGGATGGTGTAAAAACTTTGGGCTTAACCGCAGGAGCGTCCGCGCCAGAAGTTCTGGTGGAGGAAGTTATTGAGGCAATTTCCGCGCGTTATAATGTGTCTGTTGATACGCATTCAATTACCGAAGAAAATGTTGTCTTTAACATTCCGCGTGTGTTGCGCGATGCCGAAAAAGATACGGCGGCGTAAGATGCGCGCAAAAATAATCACACTTATTGGTATGTCGGGCGTGGGCAAAACCCATACGTCCTTGATGTTGGCAAAAGCAGGGTGGTTTCATTATTCCTGTGACTATGAAATTGGCACGGATTACCTGCGCGATGAAGTGGAGAAAACATTGGGGGAGCCGAACACAATGACACCCGCCGATATCTCGCAACTCTCGCGCTATGTTGGGAAGTTGGGCGTGGGCAAGTTAAGCTTTGAAGAGTTTAAACGTAGGCAAGCGCAATATTACAACGCGGAATGCGCGTCTGTCTCGGGTCTTAAAGCCATCATTAAAGACGCCAACGCCAACGGGTTTGACTATGTTGTGAATGACACAACGGGCAGTTTTTGCGAGCTGGACGATGAGGCGATTTACGACCATGTTGGTGAAAACTCATTGGTGGTGTATATCAAGGCAAACGCGCAGGAAGAAGACGCGATTTTGGAGCGCGCGCAAAGCTACCCCAAACCCATGTTCTTCCCGCCCAGCAAGCTGGAAGCGTGGGTTGAAGACCACCGAATGCAATTGGGCGTCTCCACCCCCAGTGAGTTCGATGCTGACAATTTCGCCCGATGGATATTCCCCAAACTATTCAAAACCCGCCTACCAAAATACCAAGCCCTAGCTGATAAATACGGCGTCACGATAGAAAGTGATGCGTTGCGGGATGTGGTGAGCGCGGAGGCGTTACAGTCCGTCATTGCGAGCGCAGCGAAGCAATCCATCTAAACGATCGTATTATACAAATCCAACCAGTCTGGATTATCCGCTTCAATCAACGCAATTTTCTTTTTCCGTGAACCACCTTTAATTTGTTTCTCGCGCAAGATAGCATTTTCTAAATCATCAAAAATCTCGTAATAAACTAAAATATTACAATCATAACGCCCAGAAAATCCTTTGAATGTTTTTGCTTTATGTTGATGAACACGCTGAACTAAATTGGATGTCACACCCGTGTAAAGCGTGCCGTGTTTTTTATTTGAAAGGATATAAATTGCGGGTTGCTTGCTCATCGTAACTCTATGGATTGCTTCGTCACTCCGTTCCTCGCAATGACGGTTCTAGTTCTCGTTCTCGTTGTTATCATTATCGTTATTGCATCGCCCTCGTCATTGCGAGCAAAGCGAAGCAATCTATTTAATTGTTTCTATAGGGAATATCAGAAAATTTAATTTTCTGATTAGCGTTTTCTATGCCAGCCTTTGTCATTGCATCTGCAATAGAATCAAAAATAACAAAAGGATAATTAGTAGGGCCTATAATAACTGCTTCAATAATATCATTAAGGCTGTACCCTTCACCATGACTAGGTAGTTTCTTATATAGCGGTAATTCAAAAATCATTTGTGGCACATTATTAATGGTGGTGTTTTTTCTTAAAATGTTAGGATTTTCTAAATCCTTATTGTAAGGCATATAAATAGCCCTCCATTCTTTCTCTTCTTTAAAGCCTGGATGCTTGTTACATATTATAGAGAATAGAAGAAACTCTGTGAATATACTGTCCAATTCTTTAAAAGCTGTATTTTTTAGTTCATCTTCAAATTTTATAAGTTCTTTACCTATAGTATTAATATAATTTTCTGTTTTAGCCTCATCAAAATATGCTACAGGACTAGTATATAAATTATTATAGGATTCATTAATTTCAATAAACGGTGTATTTTTAATTACTAGTGCTATTCCATTTTCTTTGCCATAGGCGCGCCACATAGATAGCTTTCCGCGTTTATCTTCGTCTAAAGAATGTTCAGAAAAACATGTTAGGTAGGTATGTAAATTCGTGAACTGTTCAATATGTTCTAATTTCTCGTTTATTTTTGTAACAAATTCAGGCTGGGCTCTTTGTAGTGTATTGTAGAAATCATTGTCTTTATTCCATATTTTTTTAAAGCAATGCCATCCGTGCTGAACTTCTTTATAATCATTCATGCATCGAATGTTTCGCATCCATATAGTTTGGGTTTTAAAAACTTTTACAGCTGTGTCAGCATCGCAATAATATGATAGATAAGTATTGTCTTTTTCTAGCGTACTTATTTTTTTATTGTAGTGAGGAAAAAGTATTTTTCTAATTACTTCTGACATCTAAACAACCCGCTCCACAATATCCTTCGCCATCAAGCCCGCGGCTGCATATTGCTTTGCGGGGTCGTTGTGGTCTTGGAAGAGGTCGGGGAGGGTTAGGGTGTGGACGCGTAAATCCGCGCCAATCAAGTTTTCTTTATTGAGGTAATCTAAAACGTAACTGCCGAAGCCACCAATCGAGCCTTCTTCAATCGTCAATAAAGTTTGATGGTTTGTAGCAAGTTGTTTGATAAGGTCGGTATCAAGAGGTTTGGCGAAACGCGCATCGGCGATGGTGACGCTGTACCCTTTTTCCTCCAGCATTGTCGCCGCAATTTTACATTCTTCTAATCGTGTGCCGTAGCTTAAGAGCGCGACAGAATTCTCCTGAGATCCCCCGATCAAGTCGGAGGATGACGAAGTAGGGGACGCCGTAGCGGGCTTGCCCGCCTGAGGCATCAAAGAAGCAGCGGGCTTGCCCGCCTGAGGCATCAAAGAAGTAGCGGGCTTGCCCGCCTGAGGCGTTTCATAAACCACTCTACCTTTACCAATCTCCAGCACTTGCGCTTCAATGTCTAAATCTAATCCGACACCTTCACCGCGGGGATATCTAAACGCTATAGGGCCATCGTCATAGGCAACCGCCGTGGCAACCATGTGTTTCAGCTCAACCTCATCCGCCGCCGCCATTAGGACAAAATTCGG
>CALDHI010000141.1 GCA_937941545.1 uncultured Alphaproteobacteria bacterium | reverse complement strand
GAGTATGCGATTTATCTCTACATCACCATGTTTCCTTTTAAGAAAACGCGCATTGTTGCGATAGGCTTATTGTTGCATATGTTTGCGGATTATCAAGATTGCCTTTGGCCGTAAGGTGTTATAAACGCCGTTATCACTTCGTACATTTTATTAATTTGAGATTTATTATAATATCTGGCAAAATATAACCATGACATATTTATTCAGATTTTTAACATTAGTAGTTTTATCCTTAATAGGTGGCTTAATCGTCCCCGTTCTGTTTCACCTCATGATTAAGTTCGGTCTGTTAAACCCAGACACCGCCCCAGAAGGGTTTGGCAATATCATGCTGGAGCAAGCAACCTATGTCTGGCTCGCCAGTGTTGCCGTTGGTTTGATTGGGGTGTTCATAAAACAAGAATGGCGCATCGCTTTATTGCTTTGCCCCCTTATCCTGCCCGCTTTATTTGCCGTGGTTTACACCGTTCTTAAAGCTTAATCATTAAACTTGATATTAACCGTTGTCTTAGGATGCGCTATGTTTGTAATGACAGCAGGTTCAGGCAGAGCAGTTTGCGCCTGTTCATAAATGGTTGCCTTCTGCGCCTCAACTTTTGCCGCCTCTAGCTCCGCCTTCGCTTCTGCTTGGGCTTTAATAGTATCCGCTTGTTGTTTCTTCTCATTTAAGACAGCCTCCAAACTTGGCTTTGGCGCACCTTTTAAATTCATGATTTCAACAGGATACCCACGATATTCTTGAACTGCTTTATTCACCGCACCCCAATCAATTTTATCTGTATGCGCGCCCGCTTTACGAATAATGCGCTGCTTATCTTCTTGTGTGATTTCAAATGGTTTAACGTCTCCGTTTTCTTCGATTATCAAAGACTGATCTTGGTTTGGACTCACCTCAATATGAAGACCTTCGCCAATCCAACCCACTTTAACAGGTTGATCCACCACCGTCACAGGCGTGCCCACAGGCACTTGGGGGAACAACTCTTTAATATCTTCAGGATACATACGCATACAGCCCGAGCTAACGCGGCGGCCAATACCATACGGCTTGTTCGTGCCATGCATTAAATATTGTGGCCATCCTAAATATAGCGCATGCGTCCCTAATGGGTTTTGCGGCCCTGGTGGAACAGATACGGGCAAGCTTGGATCTTCATCACGCATACGCTTTGTTGGCCGCCATGTAGGCCCATCTTTTTTACGGACAATCTTGGTTGACCCCGTTGGCGTTTGAAGGCCTTCACGTCCAATACTGATCGGAAACGTCAAAGGCGCTTCGTTTTGTTCTTTAAAATAAAACACACGCATTTCCGCTAAGTTAATCACCAATCCATCACGTGGCGCATCAGGCAACAAGTGTTGTTTAGGGAAAATAATATTCTCATCCTTACCGGGTATCCATGGATCCAGCGTTGGGTTCGCGGCGCGTAGCTCAACAAAGCCCATGCCATTACGGCGCGCAAGATGAATAAGCGTATCTTCAAAAACCGCATTATGAACGATATTTTCACCAAAGAAATCTTTGCTATATTTATTCACAGCGTGCGCAGGCGCACTATACAAAAACGAGCCAATAAGGAATGCGATTATGAGTTTCATTTTTACGATACTTTCTTCTTAAAATTTATCTCGACTTTGTCCATAAAGCCCGCTGTTGTCAAGAATTCTTGGGAGTCTCCAACCAATAAGGCCAAGTCTTTTGTCATATCCCCCGCTTCCACAGTCTCAACGCACGCCTCTTCCAATTTCTTGGCAAAATCAATGAGCGCGTCATTACCATCAAACTTACCGCGATACTGAAGCCCTCGCGTCCACGCAAAGATCGAGGCGATAGGATTGGTTGACGTTTCATTGCCTTTTTGATGCTCACGATAATGGCGCGTCACCGTGCCATGTGCGGCCTCGGCTTCAACGCATTTACCATCTGGCGTTAAAAGAACGGATGTCATTAACCCCAACGAGCCAAAGCCCTGCGCCACAATATCTGATTGCACATCGCCATCATAATTCTTACACGCCCAAACAAAACCACCTTTTGATTTAATCGCGAAGGCAACCATGTCATCAATCAAGCGATGCTCGTACCATAATTTATTCTTTTCAAATTCGCCCTTAAATTCTTCATCGTAAACGCCTTGAAATATCTCCATAAACCTACCGTCATATTGTTTCAGGATGGTGTTCTTGGTGGACAGATAAACGGGATAATTACGTGCCAAGGCATAATTAAAACAGGCACGCGCAAAACCACGGATGGACTCATCTACGTTATACATCCCCATCGCCACACCAGGTTCTTTAAAGTCAAACACTTCCCAGCTCTGCGCTTCGCTCCCATCGCTAGGCTCAAACGTCATCGTCAGCTTGCCTGCTTTTTCAATCTTCACATCTGTTGCTTTATATTGATCCCCAAACGCATGACGCCCAATCACCATAGGTTGCTCCCAACCTGGTACATATTTAGGTACGTTCTTGGTAACAATAGGCTCACGGAAAACCGTCCCGCCTAGGATATTACGAATTGTCCCATTGGGAGAGCGCCACATTTTCTTCAAGCCAAATTCTTCCACGCGCCCTTCGTCTGGCGTAATGGTTGCGCATTTAATGCCCACACCATGTTCCTTAATCGCATTCGCCGCATCAATCGTGATTTGATCATCACTGGCATCGCGCGATTGAATCGACAAGTCATAGTATTTTAAATCTATATCCAGATAAGGCGTAATGAATTTTTCCTTAATCATCGCCCAGATAATGCGCGTCATTTCATCACCATCAATTTCAACAACGGGATTGGATACTTTAATTTTTGTCATGCGGATTTCCTTTAAAGGGTTATTCGTACGACAGTATACAGAAGTTTCTTTTATTTCGAAAGACGGCAAGTCTTAATTAAGACTGAGAATTCCGTTTTGTGGATTTACTCGATTTTATAATCTCAATCTTACCTTTCAATTGGCGAATGAAGCTATCGATCTTTTCACTGCGCGCAATTTCATTGAGCGCCTCTTTTCCCGCAGGTGAAGTCGCGACAAACAGCACCCTATCCCCACCAATCTTACGTTTTTCAATCGTAATTAGGGGCGTTGCGCCCGCTTCTTCGCGAAAAGAGATGAAATATTTCCCATTTATGTCTATAAACGAGAAGTCTTTAAATAGACCTGTATAAACATTTTGGGAATAAAGCTGAAAAATTGCGCCAAATTCCTTGCGTGTATAGCCGATTTTGCCTTCATAACTCGATTTCTTGCTCATAGGTTCTATTATACCTCATTTTGGACTGGAAACGGTCATAATTTTAGCTAGTATAGCTTTTTAAGAAGCCGTCAAACGCATAAATGCGAGGACGCTGATATTTAAATATAGAGTTTGCGTCCTTCGGCTTGCCGATATGACGGCTCTTATAAAAAGAGGTTTTACATTATGTCTGATATTTTCCGCGAAGTTGACGAAGCCATGCAACAAGAAAAAATGGTGAAGCTTTGGAAAGAATATAGTTCGACTATTATTCTCGCCATTATCATCTTACTTGTGTCTTCGGCATCCACTTCCTTTTATTATAAATGGAAGGCAGATAGAAATGCGACGGAAACGGCGAAGCTTTCAACCGCCCTTCAATCAGACAACCCAACAGAGGCAATCTTAATCGCCGCCAAGGATACCAAAGCCAGTCATAAAGCGATTGGTCTGTTAACCGTGGCAAATATCAAGCTACAAGATGGTAAAACCGATGAAGCCGCCGCATTATATAAACAAATCGTCGATGATAAAAAAGCACCGCGTAATTTGCGCGACTTGGCCCGTATCTTCCATATACAAAACGTAAAAGAGCCAAATGCAGAAATTTTAGCACCGCTTTTAAAAAATGATAAAAGCCCGTGGGTTTGGCATGCGCGCCTTGAGGCCGCTGTCTTATCCGCACACACCACTCAAGATTACGCTCAGGCTTTAAGCTATCTTGCTGACTTTAAAGACGCGCAATATGTTGCCTTTTCTTTAAAGCAGCGCGCCGAAGCATTATCGCATGTATATAAAATCAAACAAGCCAAAGCAACGCCTGCCCCTGTTGCCGCAGATAAAGGGGGAGAATAATATGTGTCTTAAATTTTCATCACTCTCAATCATTGCCCTATCCTGTTTAACCCTCGCCGCTTGTAGTGGTAAAGAAGAAAAACCACGCCTTGAAGGGGAGCGTCTTTCTATCTTAGATTTAGAAAAAGAAATTCGTCCCGTCATGCAAGATGGGCAAGCGGGTGATTATAATATTGACGTCCCACCTGCGGCTATCAATCCAGAGTGGGCGCAATCTGGCGGCACGCCCAGCCACTTCATGCAAAATCTGGCGCTGGGGTCGGGCGACACTCAAGTAATTGAAAAAATTTGGACGGCTGATATTGGTCGTGGATCAACCACGCGCCTCCCCCTGAATGCCCGACCTATCGTGGCGGCAGGACGTGTCTTTACCCTTGATACCGACAACACCCTTCGCGCCTTTCACAATCAAACAGGCAAGATGCTTTGGGAGAAATCCGTTCAACACCCTAAAGAAAAAGGCAGCGTCATTAGCGGCGGCTTAGCCTATGACGGCGATATCTTATTCGTCACCTCCGGCTATAATGAAATCATTGCCATCAATCCAAATGGCGGCGAAGTTTATTGGCGTACAGAATTAAAAGCCGGTAGTCGCGCAGCGCCCACTATCTTAAATGGTCGCGTTTTTGTGATTACCTTAAACAATGAGCTAGTTGCCCTAAACGCAACCTCTGGTGAAATTTTATGGAACTATGAAGGCATAGCCGAAACAACGGCGTTATTGGGCGCATCCGCCCCTGCAGCGGATGATCTCATGGTTATCCCTGCTTTTTCAACGGGGGATTTAATCGCGCTTCGTGTTGAAAATGGCTCAACCGTTTGGGAAGAAAGCCTTGCATCTAGTTTACGTTTTGGTGGTATTGGCGGACTATCCGATATTCGCGGTCTTCCTGTTATCGCGGGCGAGCGCGTTATTGCCGCCAGTTACGGCGGTAAAATTGCCGCCTTTGAAAAAAATACGGGCGAGCGCCTGTGGCAACAAAACATCGGCAGTGCCGAAACGCCATGGGTTGCAGGCAACATGGTTTATGTTTTAACGCCAAACCATAAGCTTGTTTCACTGGATATAGTTAACGGTAAAATCATATGGCTGGCGGAACTCGATGGCTATGCCAATATGAAAAAACGTAAAGA
>CALDHI010000140.1 GCA_937941545.1 uncultured Alphaproteobacteria bacterium | reverse complement strand
CCTAAGCAGTATGCTATGAACATTAACCGTAGAATTAATATGAACATTGATTTTGCTAGCGCAGTGCAGAGTCAACCTAGAGGGAACATAGCTTACGAATTAGCAGTTACGTTAAAGAATTTCCACACTATTAAGACACCTTCGTGACTTCATCCTCATCTCTAAAGTAATCCTGTAAGGGTTTCACGTCCATGTCTCTTGTTTTAAGCGCGTGGATGGCTTTTATGCCGGCGTTGGCGCTGGTTAATAGTGTGAAGTACGGGATTTTGTGCATGACGGTTTCACGGCGGATGCTCATTGAATCCGCTAAGGCTTGCGGGCCTTTGGTGGTGTTAATCACTAAGTCAATATCACCGTTAATGATGGCGTCCACAATATGGGGATGCCCCTCCATGACTTTGTTAACACGCGTCACGCTCAACCCGGCATTTTGAAGGGCGGTGCATGTGCCCCCCGTGGCAACAAGATCAAACTTCATGCCTGCAAGATCTTTGGCGAGTTCAATTAGCGCGGCTTTATCATTGTCTTTGACAGACATGAAAACAGTGCCTTGTGTAGGTAGGACGTTGCTGGCCGCCAATTGTGATTTGGCGTAGGCTTGTGCAAAATCGGTATCAATGCCCATGACCTCACCCGTTGATTTCATTTCTGGGCCGAGTACAACATCGGTGCCAGGGAAACGATTAAACGGAAAGACGGGCGCTTTTACGGCGGTATGATCGGCGGACATGCCAGTTAGTTGTTCTCTAAAATCTTTGATTTTTTCACCCGCCATAATACGCGCAGCGATTTTAGCGATGGGCACATTGGTGGCCTTGGCAACAAACGGCACGGTACGTGAGGCACGTGGGTTGACCTCAAGGATATAAATATCATATTCCGACGTGTCTTTGTTCATCTTAACGGCGAACTGAATATTCATCAGGCCATTAATTTGAAGAGCTTTGGCAAGTTTGATCGTTTGACGTTCAAGCTCTTTTATCGTTTTGAACGGAAGGGAGTGGGGGGGCAGAACGGAAGCCGAGTCACCAGAATGGATTCCCGCTTCTTCAATATGTTCCATGATACCCGCGATATAAACATCTTTACCATCGCATAGCGTATCCACATCAATTTCAATAGCGCCTTTAAGGTAGCGATCAAGTAGAACAGGGTTCTTGCCAGACACATTAATGGCACGCGCCATGTATTGCTCAACCTCGGACAGCGAGCCAACAATTTCCATGCCTTGTCCACCCAGCACATAAGAGGGACGAATGACGAGGGGGAAACCGACTTTATCGGCAAGCTCCAACGCTTGTTTTTTACTAAACGCCAGTGCGTTGTTGGGTTGGCGTAATTTTAAATCTTGGATTAGTTTTTGGAAACGCTCACGGTCTTCGGCTAAATCAATTGCATCGGGGTCTGTCCCTAAAATTGTGATGCCTGCCTTTTGTAAATCATGGCAAAGTTTAAGCGGGGTTTGTCCGCCTAATTGTACGATAACGCCTTCGACATTGCCGTTTTTATTTTCAGCGCGAATGATTTCAATCACGTTTTCTGCCGTCAGGGGTTCAAAATATAATCTGTCCGCTGTGTCGTAATCGGTGGAGACAGTTTCAGGATTGCAGTTAATCATGATGGTCTCATACCCTGCTTCTTGTAGGGCGTAACAGGCATGGACACAGCAATAATCAAATTCAATCCCTTGCCCAATACGGTTAGGGCCACCGCCAAGAATGACAACCTTCTTTTTATCTGTTGGTTCGCACTCGCTCTCCCCAAATTCACCTTCGTAGGTTGAATACATGTAAGGGGTTTCGGATGGGATTTCGGCGGCGCAGGTATCAACACGTTTGAATACGGGATGTACTTTATGCTTTGTGCGAGATTTTGTGACGGCACTTTCTTTAATGTTGAGCAAGGTCGCGATACGGGCATCGGCAAAGCCAAGCTGTTTAATTTGAAGCCAGTCTTGCGCCGTGTCAGGCAAGCCATTTTTTATAATTGCGGCTTCGGTATCAATGATGTTTTTAATACGTTCCAAAAACCATTTGTCGATTTTACAGGCATTGTGAATGTCATTAATGCTCATGCCGTGACGCATGGCCTGTGCCACGTAAATAAGGCGCTTGGGTGTGGGTTGAGACAGCGCGGCGCGAATTTTATCGGGGTGGGGCGCTTCGCCAGTCAGACTGGAGGAGCCGATCTCTATATCATTAAAACCCGTTAGGCCATCTTCCATAGAGCGTAAAGCTTTCTGTAGGCTTTCCTCCAAGTTACGACCAAACGCCATAACTTCACCAACGGATTTCATCGCGGTGGTTAGGTTTTGATTTGTGCCTTTAAATTTCTCAAAGTTAAAGCGGGGTATTTTTGTGACAACATAATCAATCGTCGGCTCGAACGAGGCGGGCGTACGACCATTGGTGATGTCATTATCCAACTCATCCAATGTGTAACCCACTGCTAATT
Source organism: uncultured Alphaproteobacteria bacterium (assembly GCA_937941545.1). Taxonomy (GTDB): domain Bacteria; phylum Pseudomonadota; class Alphaproteobacteria; order Micavibrionales; family Micavibrionaceae. The sequence continues at coordinate 8,087 of CALDHI010000140.1, read as the reverse complement.
TTGCCGCGACTTTGGCGATTGGGAAGCCTGTAGCTTTGGAAGCCAGAGCGGAGGAGCGTGAAACACGTGGGTTCATCTCAATCACAATCAAGCGACCATTATCCGGGTGTACGGCGAATTGCACATTTGATCCACCCGTTTCAACACCCACGGCGCGCAGGACTTTTAAAGACGCATTACGCATGATTTGATATTCTTTATCTGTCAGCGTCAACGCAGGGGCGACGGTGATGGAATCGCCTGTATGCACGCCCATCGGGTCAATATTTTCAATCGCACAGATGATGATACAGTTGTCGTTTTTGTCGCGGACAACTTCCATTTCAAATTCTTTCCAACCCAGCATAGATTCCTCAACTAAGATTTGATTGATGGGGGAGGCGTCAATACCGCTTTGTGAAATCTCTTCATATTGTGCTTTGTTATAGGCAATGCCGCCGCCTGTACCGCCCATGGTGAACGCAGGGCGGATAATACACGGCAGGCCAATTTCTTTTAACGCCGCATCACATTCTTCGCGGTTATGTGCGAGAAGGGAGTGCGCGGATTCTAAACCAATTTCATCCATACATTTTTTGAATAAGTCACGGTCTTCTGCTTTTTCAATCGCTTCTTTGTTTGCGCCAATCAGTTCAATACCTAAGCGATCAAGCGTGCCATTTTCAGCCAAAGCCAAGGCACAGTTTAGCGCCGTTTGACCGCCCATTGTGGGCAGGACGGCGTCTGGTTTTTCTTTGATAAGAATTTTTTCAACAATCTCTGGTGTGATGGGTTCAACGTAAGTGGCGTCCGCCATGTCTGGATCTGTCATGATCGTAGCAGGGTTTGAGTTAACCAAAATAACGCGGTAGCCTTCTTCTTTGAGGGCTTTACAGGCTTGGGTGCCTGAATAATCAAACTCACACGCTTGCCCAATAATAATGGGGCCTGCGCCAATGATGAGGATGGATTTGATATCTGTACGTTTTGGCATTTTATTCTTTCGGTTTTGTATCGTTAGTTTTTGGTTGTAATACTTTTAAGGTCGATAGTAAATTGCTATAATCATCTGTCCATGGGCGTGATGTTGTCTCTATTTTCTGCCACTTCGCATCGCGCATGGCGTTGAGAAGCTTCGTATTTTTTGTCATGGCAACCCATTCTGAAACGGAATCATAAGCATTCTCTTTAGGAGGGATATAATATTGTGTCCATGCTTCGATGTTATTTGTTTTTGCGATAGAGCCTAATGGGTCTTTTAAATCAAGGTGACGGTTTGAAATGTTGAAAAGTAAAGCGCCATCGTCCTTTAGCTTGCTTAGATATAATTTTACAGCTTCGTCTGTTATTAGATGTACAGGAATCGAATCTGAGCTGAAGGCGTCTATGACAATGAGGTCATATTGATTTGTATCTTTCTCCAGTTCTAAGCGCGCATCACCAAGAATGATTTCTTTATAGCCGCAAGTTTCAAGAAGAGTAAAGTTTTCTTTGGCAAATTTTATAACATTAGGGTCAATTTCGTAATAGGTTGTTTCGCGTTCCACATTGTTATGGCCGTTATAACAGCTTAACTGCCCTGCGCCTAAGCCAAGAACATTGATTGTTATAGGGTCAAGAACATCATATATGAATCCAGCAGGCCCTTTAGTCGCATAGTAAGAGCTAGGCACATAGCTGAAGTCTTTATCTAAGGCTTCAAACCCATGAAGGGTTGTTCCATGTATAATGGCTTTAACGCGATGAGCTTGTGTCTCTTCACTACTTTTAGCAGCTCTTTCAGTGATAGCTATAACACCAAAGAAGTTACGTGCTTTTGCTTCAATTTTATTATGCCCTAAGAAAAGGGAGGCATAGCAAATTACTATAAATGACGTTAAAGCCAATAGCCTCGCATTTACGCAGGACATGACAATAAAGAAGCTGGTGAAAATCAAAAATAGCGTCATATGAAGCATGTGGTGCGCAAGCATGTTGGCAATAAGGCCAATAAGGACAATAGCTATAGTTTTTTTAATGGTTGCTGGTATCTTTTGTGAAAAGGCTGGGTTCATCACCAAAGAGAGAATAAAGATAATAGGAAATTCATAGACATCGTTAAAGATAAGGGGCGCTATGAAGGCATTAAAGCTACCACCAATCGCACCACCTAAAGCCATAAAGAGATAAAATTCTGTAAGCTTTGAGGTGTCAGGGCGATCATTTGCAAGCAAGTTATGTAATAATTGAGCGGTGATCACGAAGACAGCTAAGAAAATACCGGCAAATAGAAATAGGTTTTTGTGTAAATCTGCAATGTTATTTTGCAATAATAACACACAAAACAGAACCGCGACGCTCATTAAATGTAGCGCTGATAAAGTGTTGGTGTTGGTGTTGATGGTTTTTCTTTTACCAAACGCAATAATAGTCGTTAATAAATAGAGCCCCAACGGTATCACCCATATCATTGGCGCGGACGCCACATCTGTGGTGATTTTCATTGTCGTGCCAATCATCAGGCTGGATGGAATGGTTGCTAACATTATCCATTTAAATCGGCGTGACCATGCGATGGGTGAAGATTTGTTGAAGGCTGTCGATTGAATAGTCAAAGGCGTGAGTTTGAATAAGTCTCTACGTTGTGAGAATATTACAGCAAAGCAAATAAACAGCAGGATGAAAAGAATGAAGAACAGCGTCATCCAAGTGAAGCTTTGTTCTGATAATCCTAATATGGGCTCCATGAAAATAGGATAGGCCAAAAGACCCACGAAGCTACCCGCATTGCTGGCGGCGTAAAGATAGTAAGGGTCATTCGCTGTTTTATGCTGTCCAAAAGAAAAGAGGCGTTGAAGCCCTGGAGAAATAGTGGACAAAGCCAAAAAAGGAACAGCTGTTGAAAGTGTTAGCTGAACGAACACAATCCACGGAGAAATTGTATCAGATATTTCACTTTGATAAGAAAGAGGCAAGAATATCGTGGCGATTACAAATAAAACGACAATCGCAATAATATTGGGCAAAGGTGATAATTTAGAGAATAAATGAGCCAAGCCATAGCCAAATAAGAGGCAGGTTTGGAAAAAGAACATAGTCACAGCCCAGCCAGAGGGCGCACCGCCAACATGGGGAAGCATCATTTTGCCCAACATAGGTTGAACCGAAAAGACCAGCATTGCCGAAACGAACAAGGTAAACGCAAATATATAGGGCGTGAATTTTTGGATCATTTTTCGGTTTTTTTTTGCTTAGTTATTTTTAAGTACCGAAAACAATTTAGTAAGGCATAATTAGAGGAATTACAATGTCTTTTAACCTTAATTGCCCCATAATATGCGCGTTATGTGGACATTTATGGAGCTAATAATGGTTGCTTGCAAAATATGCGAAGTCGGATTATTTTAAGGGGGTCTAAACAAAGGGAATTCCATGCAACATAAAGCCTATAAAATCGTTATCATCACTGAGAAGCTTATCACGGGAAAAGTGGCGAAGGTCATCGAAGAATGTGGTGGAACAGGCTATACGATTACATCTGCGGGTGGTAAGGGCAGTCGCGGCGTGCGCTCAGAAGCGCGCGGTTCTATGACCGATACGTACGCGAATGTGAAGATAGAGGTTATTTTATCCGATGAGCAAATGGCGCGTACCATCGGGAATACTGTTTCTACGAAGTATTTTGATAATTATTCAGGTATTACTTATCTTGAACACGTAGAAATCATTCGCCCCCAAAAGTTTTAATTACTTAAACACCACCTCTGATAACGCGATGAAAAGCGGGATGCATATCGCGATGGCGACGGGAGTACCAATGCTGGTGGACGAGCCGATATAGCATGAGGGGTTTGCTGATGGGATGCCTGCCCGTAGCGTGGGAGGGCCAGACACATCGGAGCTGGACGCGGCTAGAATAGATAATATAATTACCCCGCCAGGGCTAAATCCAACAGTGATATGGGCGATATACCCTAAACCAAAGGCAATGAGGCCGTGTATGATCGGCGCAAAAAAGGCGTAGAAGGCAAACCAATGCCCTACATGTCGAAGCTCTTTCAGGCGGGCATATGCCTCCATTCCCATGGTGAGCATGAGGATGGATAGCAGGCCTTTGAATAAGGGATCATAAAAGCCATCAAAGACTTTGCCTGTGTTGGCGAATAATCCCAACGCCATGCCGAGGAGGAGGGCGGAAAGCGCGGAGCTTTGAAGGCTTTCTTTCGTGATAGACCATGCGGTGATGTCTGATTTTTCTTTGTCTTTGTTTTCTTCTTTTTTAGAGAGATATAAATTGGCCAACACAATAGCGAGTATCAGGGCAGGGATATCCATGAAGGGATAAAGCGCAGGTGCCCATGCTTCAAAGGCAATCTCTTTCTCTTCCAAGATAGACATTGAGGCGGCAAGGGTAGAGGCACTGACCGCGCCGAACAAGCCAGCGGTGGCAATGCCGTCTTCACGTTTAATACTTTTGATACGAGAGAAAAAGAACACGCCAATAACAACAATAGTCACCCCGATAATGACGGTAATCAAAGCGGGAAAGAGCATGTCTACAAGATTGGCTTCTTTAATTTCCATTCCGCCGCTGATACCGATACGCATGAGCAACATGAACACAGCAAACTGATAAATAGCCGTAGGGATTTGAAGCTTGCTTCCCAAGGCCGCAACCAACATGCCCCCAATCAAAAATGCCAAAGCGGGCGATTGAAATTGTGAGACGAGGCGAATAGCAAAATCTATTAGGAAATCCATTAATTAAAGCCTTATGAGGGTTGGTGGATGTTACTCTTGTTTTCTAGAGTCTGAATTTAAGGTTTTGGCACTCACACTGTCAAATGTTTCTGTCTGGTTATTAAACTCTAATAAATTGCCTGTTTTTAGATCAAACTGCCATGCTTTGATGCTCACCCGCTTTTCGATTAAAGCTTTTTGCACACTAGGGTAGGATTTTAGGTTTTGTGTGCTGATGAGGATTGTTTCTTGCTCGGTTTTATCAATGATATCAACATGTGCCTTGCAACAATCTTGCGCTTTGGCGTGGGCGTCTTTGGCGATGTTGACGAAGCCTGAAATCTCATCATCCTCAATTTCACCCGCCATTGCTTTAATCGCCCCACATTGAGTATGCCCTAGCACGATGATGGTTTCAATATCGTTATATTCAAGCGCAAATTGAAGCGCCGCAGACAGGGCCGTGCCTTGTTTATAAGGACGCACAATCGCGCCCATGGCTTTATGAGAAAAGAAAATCCCTGGTTGCGCGCGAAATATCGTGCCGGGGTTGGTGCGGGAATCAATACAAGAAATAATGAAATATTTAGGGTCTTGGCCTTTTGATACTAAGTCCGCCATGACCTCATTATCCCCCTCATAATGATAATGCCGAAATTCCGCCACGCCTTTGATTAGATCTTGGGTCATATTAATTTCTCTAATGAAATTGAATAAAATTGCTCCTCACCATGAGGAAGTTTAAGCGTTTTTAGTTGCTCAAACCCAGTTGCTTTGTGAAAGAGGTGGCTATCGTTATTAAAGGTTTCACATGAGCTAATCAGTGTTTTAAATGTTTTAGATTGGATTTCTATTGCCGCTTCTTTTAGGAGTTTTTTTGCAATGCCTTGACGTTGGAAACCATCCTGAACATGGACAAGCTCTAAAAATGGTGTGTTTCCCCACCATATTGTGTAGGAGAGAAGCCCTATGCTTTTTCCTTTATGCTTTGCAATAAGAATGCGTTTTTCAAATAGGCGTGTTTCCCAAAACTCATCTGGATGAAGATGGGGGGCTTCACCATCAAAGACCGCGTCGATTTCTTCCCGTGATTGGGCTTTAATAATTTCAACCATAATCTAAGCCGCCTTGTCCATCATCTCTACGAATCTATCGAACAGATAGTGGCTGTCTTGGGGGCCAGGGGAGGCTTCGGGGTGGTATTGCACACTGAAGGCGGGTTTTGTTTTGTGTTTGATGCCTTCGTTGGTTTTATCGAACAGGCTGATATGGGTGACTTCTACATCTGAGTTTAAAGATGAGGGAATGACCATAAAGCCATGATTTTGTGAGGTAATTTCAACTTTAGTGGTTTTTAAGTCCTGTACAGGGTGGTTTGCACCACGATGCCCAAGATGCATCTTTTCCGTCTTACCGCCAAGCGCAAGCGCGAGGAGTTGATGCCCTAAGCATATGCCAAAAACAGGCACGTCTTTTTCGATGAGCGCCTGAATAGTCGGCACGGCATAAACGCCTGTTGCCGCAGGATCGCCTGGGCCGTTTGATAGAAACACGCCGTCTGGTTTGTGCTTCATAATATCATCAACGGAGGTGTTGGCAGGCACAACAGTAACTTTACAGCCCGTGGACGCCAAACAACGTAAGATATTCAGCTTCGCACCAAAATCCATTGCGACAACATGACGAAGAGGTTTATCAAGCGTGCCATAGCCTTCTTTAATGTCCCAGCCTGTCTCTGCCCATTCATAGGTTTGCGTGCAAGATACGTCTTTGGCAAGGTCTAAGCCTTCTAAACCGCTCCATTCGCTGGCTTGTTTTTGCAAGGCGTCTAAATCAAATTGACCGCTCGCGTTGTGACAGATAACCGCATTGGGCGCACCCTTATCGCGGATGTAGCGCGTTAGCGCGCGAGTATCGACACCGCAGATTCCTGCGAGGTTATGGCTTTTTAGCCAATCGTTAAAGTGACTATTCGCACGCCAACTGGCTTCGTTTGTAATATCTTCACGCAAGATAGCACCGCGCGCATAAGGCGTTAGATGCTCAATATCTTCGGCGTTTGTGCCGACATTGCCGATATGGGGGAAGGTGAAGGTGATAATCTCACCCGCATAGGATGGATCCGTCAGAATTTCCTGATAGCCTGTCATGGAAGTGTTAAAACAAATCTCTCCCACTTGGGTTGTTTCTGCGCCGATGCCCTTGCCGTAAAGGGTTGTTCCGTCTGCAAAAACAACGACAGCACTTGCATCTTTAGGGGGGATGCGTGTAGATTGTGATTTAGAATTTTGGGTGGCAGTTTCGACCATCAAGATATCTCCAGTTAAGCGTCAATTAAATTGTGTTACTGGAAAACATTGTAATAAATTAGTTTAATAAGAAATGGAAGTACAAAGTGAGCATTAGAGAAGATTTTACCACAGCTTTAAAACAAGCGATGCAAAGTAAAGACACCGTGGCGTTGTCCACAATCCGCCTGATAACCGCCGCCATGAAGGATAGAGACATTGCCGCGCGAGGTAAAGGCGATGCCGATGGTATTGCGGATACAGAGATTTTATCCATGTTACAATCCATGATTAAGCAACGCCAAGAAAGCTCCAAAACCTATCGCGATCATAAACGCAATGATTTGGCCGAGCGCGAAGAAGCCGAGATTGTGGTGATTGAGCGTTTCTTACCGCAACAAATGAGCGAAGAAGAAACAGGCCAAGCCGTAGAAGCCATCATCGCCGAAGTCAGTGCGTCCAGCATTAAGGATATGGGTAAAGTGATGGGCGAGCTTAAAACCCGCTACGCAGGGAAGCTGGATATGGCCAAAGCCGGCGGCGTTGTGAAGGCGAAGTTGGCGGGTTAGTTTGGTTTACAGCCCCATGCCAACGACAACGGGTTTATAATCTTTGGAGTGACCTGTTTGAAAAGAAAGACCGATGCAAAACTTAGCATTATCACCTTCGCTTAACTGAAAATAATCGACCAATTTTTGTGGCAGAAAACCGACCATGTCGCCGTTGTGAACTATATGTTTGCTTTGAAATTTACCAAAATCCTCTTCCGTTGTTAGGATAGGGGTTCTCTCCCTTTTGCTATCTGATGTCTTGATGGTGATAACCGCGCCTTTGAAGGCGACGCCTAGTGGGCTGATTTTGGTGTCTTTAGGAAAAATAGAGTCTATATATTGTTGCACAGAATTATAAGGTGCTGGCATATCCATGCGACGATTCTGGCTGTTTATGGCCGTCATGTCATTTTTTAATAAAGGTGAATCGAGAAGATTAATCACCGTGCCGTCAAAAAGTTCAAAATCTGAACTGGGGGTAACCATGGGGCTAAAAGTACCGAGAAGTGACGGATTGATGGCAATTTTATTTTTCATAGTGTCTTTTACT
>CALDHI010000139.1 GCA_937941545.1 uncultured Alphaproteobacteria bacterium | reverse complement strand
CGTCTTTGCCGGATAAGTCTTTATCGAGGGATTTGAACATATCTTTTTGTTTTGTATTCAAGTTCACTGGGGTCTCAACAAATATTTCAATATACATGTCGCCTTTGGTGTTTGAATTAAGCACGCTCATGCCTTGTTCTTTTAGACGGAATTGCTGACCTGTTTGCGTGCCGCTGGGCACTTTAACGCTTTTGCGTTTACCAGCGATTGTAGGCACTTCAACGTCACCGCCCAAGGTGGCGGTGGTCATGGCGATAGGGACACGACCATAAAGATTGGCGCCATCGCGTTTGAAAAACTTGTGCGCTTTCACGCCGATTAAGATATATAAATCACCCGATGGGCCACCACGAACGCCGGCTTCGCCTTCGCCCGATAGACGAATACGGCGACCGCCTTCGATACCTTTGGGGATGTTTACTTTAAGGGTTTTCTCTTTACGAATACGTCCCGCGCCAGAGCATTTCTTGCATGGGTTTTTAATCACATTGCCTTCACCGCCACAGGTCGAACAAGCGCGCTCAATCGTGAAGAACCCTTGTTGTGCGCGCACGCGTCCTGCGCCATTACAAGAGGAACATGTTTCGGCTTTTGCGCCTTTTTCCGCGCCAGAGCCTTTACAGCCTTCGCAGGTATCTTGGATAGGGACGTTGATTGTTTTTTCGACGCCGTTATAGGCATCTTCCAAGGAAATATCCATGGCATATTGCATGTCGGAGCCACGTTGCGCGCCGTTTGGATTGCGCGATCTGCCACCGCCACCACCCATGGCATCGCCAAACATATCTTCAAAGATGTCAGAGAAGTTACCGCCGCCAAAGCCACCGCCAAATGGATTGCCGCCGCGTTGACCGCCACCGCCGCCACCCATGGAGCCATCAAAGGCGCTTTCGCCGTAACGGTCATAAGTTGCACGTTTTTGTTCGTCTTTTAGAACATCGTACGCTGCGTTGATTTCTTTAAATTTATTCTCAGCCGTCTTATCATCTTGATTGTGGTCAGGATGAAATTTCATCGCCTGTTTGCGGTACGCTTTTTTAATTTCGTCCGCGCTGGCGCCTTTGTCGATGCCGAGTGTTTTGTAATAATCTGCCATGGTGTTTTATCTCAAAAGTTCGTCATTGCGAAGGAACGCCAATTTATTGCGGCGACTATGGCAATCCATCTTTGGATTTAAACTGGATTGCCGCGTCACTTCGCTCCTCGCAATGACGGTTATTTAATTAAGCTGATTTTTTATCGTCTGCGTCGGCGTCTTCATCCACTTCGGTGAAGTCTGCATCGACGATATCATCGTTTGCATCAGATGACGGCTCATCGCCTGCATCCGCTGTCGCATCCGCACTTTCACCCGCTGCTTCGGCTTCTTGGGCTTTACGATAGACCATTTCACCCAGCTTCATTGACGCTTGCATCAACACATCTGTTTTGGCTTTGATCTCATCAGAAAATGCATCGTCATTTTCCAGCTCTGCTTTCAAATCACTCATCGCTGTGTCAATCTCAGCGTTCTCTTCCGTTGGGACTTCATCGCCTAAATCTTTCAACGTGCTTTCTGTCTGGTGGATAAGGCTTTCTGCGGCATTACGCGCATCAACGCTTTCACGTTTGGCTTTATCGCTGTCCGCGTTGGCTTCGGCGTCTTTGACCATTTGCTCAATATCTTCATCATTCAAACCACCACTGGCTTGGATTTGGATTTGTTGCTCTTTGCCTGTCGCTTTATCTTTCGCAGAAACCTGAACAATACCGTTTGCATCAATGTCAAACGTCACTTCAATTTGTGGCATACCGCGCGGGGCGGTTGGAATGCCAACAAGATCAAATTGACCTAGTGGTTTATTATCCGCTGCCATTTCACGTTCCCCTTGGAAAACACGAATAGTCACAGCAGACTGATTATCTTCAGCCGTTGAGAATACTTGAGATTTTTTGGTTGGGATTGTGGTGTTGCGCTCAATCAAACGTGTAAACACACCGCCCAAAGTTTCAATACCAAGGGATAGGGGCGTCACATCCAATAGAAGAACGTCTTTTACATCGCCTTGTAAAACACCGCCCTGAATAGCCGCACCATCGGCAACAACTTCGTCAGGGTTCACACCTTTGTGAGGATCTTTACCGAAATATTCTTTAACAACTTCAAGGATTTTCGGCATACGTGTCATACCACCAACCATGATAACATCATCAATGTCAGACGCCTTCAGGCCAGCATCTTTCAGCGCGCCTTTAACAGGATCAAGTGTGCGTTTTACCAAATCATCCACTAAGCTTTCCAGCTTCGCGCGGGTCAGTTTGATGTTCAAATGTTTCGGGCCAGACGCATCGGCCGTTACGAACGGAAGGTTGACATCAGTAGAGGACGCAGAAGACAGCTCAATCTTCGCTTTTTCTGCGGCTTCTTTTAGACGTTGAAGCGCAAGCTTGTCTTCACGTAAATCAATGCCTTGTTCCTTTTGGAATTCTTCGGCTAAATATTCAATGATACGTGTATCAAAGTCTTCACCACCAAGGAATGTATCGCCGTTGGTTGATTTTACTTCGAAAACACCATCGCCAATTTCAAGAACGGACACATCGAACGTACCACCACCAAGATCATACACAACAATCGTACCTGTTGATTTTTTATCTAGACCGTAGGCAAGTGCGGCGGCTGTTGGCTCGTTGATAATACGAAGCACTTCTAGGCCAGCGATTTTACCTGCATCTTTTGTCGCTTGACGTTGTGAGTCATTGAAGTAAGCAGGCACAGTAATAACGGCTTGCGTTACTGTTTCGCCCAAATGGCTCTCGGCTGTTTCTTTCATTTTTTGCAAGATCATTGCAGACAGTTGTGAAGGCGCCATTTTCTCGCCATCAATTTCAACCCATGCATCACCATTGTCACCTTCGACAATATTAAAGGGGGCTTTTTTCGCCATGTCCTGAACATCTTTATCTTTGAAACGACGTCCGATAAGACGCTTGATTGCAAAGACAGTATTTTCAGGATTGGTGACGGCTTGGCGTTTAGCAGGTTGGCCCACCAAACGTTCGCCTTCATTTGTAAATCCAATAATGGAGGGGGTTGTGCGTGCGCCTTCAGCGTTTTCAATAACGCGAGGTTCCTTACCGTCCATGACGGCCACACATGAGTTTGTAGTTCCTAAATCGATTCCGATTACTTTAGACATAGTTTGCTTCTCCTTTAAAATATAAGCGAGTTATAGCGTGTAGGGATGAAAATTCAACCATAAACGCCAGTTTTATACAAATTAAGCCCCGATTTGCTCAGCAACTTAACTAACGTATGTATAACAAAAAATTCGCGGGGATTGCAAGAAAAGTTACAG
>CALDHI010000138.1 GCA_937941545.1 uncultured Alphaproteobacteria bacterium | reverse complement strand
TTATAATCAGACATAGAAGAAACCTTTTTTTTGAGAATGTAAAAATTGAAATCAAATTATACCCTCAATTCTCAAATTCGTCACCCTTAACCGTCATTGCGAGGACTGAAAGGACGAAGCAATCTATCTATAGCGTTCAGTGGATTGCCACATGATGAAACTGGCACAGGGCTTGAAATGTAGTTAATAGAACAATTTGGACTATATTTATGGACACTGCCTTAAAATCATTAGAAAACAACGCCTTAGCTGCTTTGAGCAGCCGCGCATCCACGGGTGTGGTCGATGCGATTAAGACAGCAAGCGCCAAAACGGGGGTAAGTTTTTCCTATTTAATGGAAAAAGCCGCCGCCGAAAGCAATTTCAACCCCACCGTAAAAGCCAAAACCAGCAGTGCCACAGGATTATTTCAATTTATTGAAAGTACGTGGATGGATATGGTTGAGCGTCATGGTGACAAATACGGCATTGATACCAATCAATCTAAATCTGCACTATTAAATTTGCGCAAAGACCCAGAGATGGCCAGCTTCATGGCCGCTGAATTTGCAGGCGATAACAAAAGTTATCTTGAAAAAACGATCGGCGGCGATATTGGTAATACCGAGCTGTATTTCGCGCATTTCATGGGTGCAGGCGGGGCGAGTGGCTTTTTAAGTCAACTCAAGGAAAACCCAATGGCGACAGGCGCGGATTTGTTCCCAAAAGAAGCGCGTGCCAATCGCGGTGTTTTTTATGATGGCAACGGCAATGCCCGTAGCTTGGGTCAAATATACGAGTTTTTTGACAAGAAATTTAGCAACGATACCGCGCCCGCCACTATGGCGCATAAACCAAATGAATATGCAGGGCGCATTAGCGGAGACAAAGCAGGTTATCAACATATCCCCTTCAGCCTAAAACAGCCCATCGAGATTATTAATGCCCCCATGACAGGCCGCCAAGCCAGCGCCTTTAATTCACTCTATCAATTAGAAAACAGCCTTGAGGCTTTCTTTAAACAACCCGCCAATACAGGGTTTGGTAGTGGATTTGGAGAGGCTGGTTTTTATGGATCGCTAAAATCTCCAACCTCCGTTTTGCTCGATATTTTAAAGTAATTACGCCTGACTGGCCGCGCGAGATAGGCGCTCGTTAATCGCAACGCCTATACCCTTATCAGGAATATTCATCACAGCAATACCCGTATGCAGGGCGCAATCTAAATCTCGCAGCATCATAAATAAGTTTTTGGCAGCTTCGTCTAAATCACCGTCTTCGCTTAAATTTTTATACGCTTCTTTATTCATATCTTTCACATGCCCGCCAGATTTGAAACTCATGAATTTAACTGAACCAAAGGCCAGCAGCGCTTCCCCATTCGCTACGTCCACGGCGTTAAGACGTACAGGCAAAGACGGTGCATAGTGTTTCAGTAATTGCCCTGGTGATTTCACCTCATCTGCGCTTTGTTTGGAGACATTATCAATTTGTAAATTTGGCAAATGCGCTTGCAACGCCTCAAACGTCACTGCCCCTGCACGTAATATAGTCGGCACATCACCAGATAAATCCAATATCGTAGATTCCAGCCCCACATCGCACGCTCCATCGGCTAAGATAAAGGGCGCATTATCGCCTAAGCTTTGCGCTGCATGAGCAGGCGTGGTAGCCGATGGCTCCCCCGAATTATTGGCGCTAGGCGCGGCAATCGGCACACCTGATTGCTTAATTACCTCACGCATAATTTTATGATTAGGGACACGTACAGCAATGGTCTTTAGCCCTACTGTGACGTTCGCCGCAATACCTGAATTTTTCTTTAGAGGCAGAATGAGCGTTAAAGCCGTCGGCCAAAACAAATCCGCTATTTTATGAGCTATGCCATCAAATTCAGCGTAGCCTTGCGCTTGCGTCTTATCCGCTACATGAATAATTAACGGATTGAAATTAGGACGGTTCTTCGCCTTGAAAATTTTCGCCACCGCATCCGCATCCAGCGCATTAGCACCTAATCCGTAAACAGTCTCCGTGGGCAAGACAACAATATCCCCCGCCACAATCAGCGCGGCGGATTGTTTAATGGCTTCAGCTGTAGCGCTTACAATGCGTGGCATGTTCTTTATCCTTTGTTATATGAAGACTTTAAAAACTATCTGCTTTCCCGTAAACTGTTTTTACAATATTTTTCAAAAGAAAGCCCCCTTTTCATGCCAGCGTTATTATCAATGAGCCTTTGTGTTGTAATTTGGAGTCTTTATCCGCTGGTGGCCAGTGCGGGGTTAGAAACCATGGGCAGCCTTGAGATGTTAGTTATCGTCTTGGTTATTTCATCGGTTGGGTCTTTAATCATAGCTACCGCCTATTTAAAACAAAAAGGGTTATTACGCAAAGCGATTGAAATACAGAGCACTCTCCCATCGCAAGCTTATGTCATGGCTTTATTAAGTGGTGTATGCGGTGTATTTTGTCATGTGTTTTTGTTCTGGGCATTAAGCTTAACCCATAAAGGCGGAGTTGCGTTGATATATGATTCATGGCCAATTTTCGCGCTTATAGCCACACCTTTTTTAATGAAAAAACAATGGAAACAAGTCAGCCTTAAGGAATTTATTATTAGCTTAATTGCAATGGTGGGCGTTGCCCTCATTGTGTTCTCTGATGAAAAAATTGATATGAGCTTTAATAGCTTCAACATACAAGATGATTTTGATTATAAAATTTTAGGCGGTTATATTCTGGCTTTTGTTGGCGGTTACATGGTAGCCCTTGTCGGCGTATCACAAGGCGCGTTTGCCGAATATTTTAATGAGCTAAAAGATGATTTTGGCGCGACGTTGATTAGTCAAATATGGGGAAGAACCATTAGCGTTATTTTTGCAATTATTCTTTATATGATGTTTTCAGAACCCCATGATGGCTTTGAAATAAACCTATTCGCTGTTATGTTTATTGGTATCGGGGTTTTAATTTTTGGCGGAGCGCTGTTTACTTATTCACTCCTCAAAGCGAATACACCTACCATTAGTATCATGTATTACTTTGTCCCTGTTCTCGCCGTATTTTGGCTATGGATCGCGGGTGAGTCGACGATTAATGCAGGAATTGTGACGGGTGGGGCGATTATATTGGTCGCAAACATATATCTTGCTGTTGCAGGACGTAAAGCATCGTTTGAAAACAAACCCTCAGAATAAGAAAGCCTGCCCATCATGCCTGTTTTAATATCTATGAGTATTGCCGTACTCACATGGAGTTTGTATCCCCTCGCTGCCAGTGTGGGCTTACAAACGATGGGTGGCTTGGAAATGATTTTCTTTATTTATTTATTCTCAGGTATCGGTAGTCTTTTGGTCAGTATTTTTTACTTAAGCCGACAAGGCATCTTTAAAAAATCAATACGACTACAAACACAATTGCCACAGAATGCTTATTTTACAATGGCAATCAGTGGTATCGCAGGCACATTAGCGCATGGATTTTTTATTTTTGCGCTCACTCTAGCCAATAAGGGCGGCGTCTCCTTATTATTCGAAGCGTGGCCAATCATTGCCGTTATCTCCACCCCCTTATTCATGAAAAAACAATGGAAACAGGTGAGCTTTAAGGAATTTGTAGTCTGCCTGATAGCCTTAGTGGGAATTGCCATTGTGATATTATCTGATGAAGAGGTGAACTTTAATTTTGGAAGTTCACTCTTTGCAAATATAAGCTTAGCAACCTTTGGAGGATACGCCTTAGCATTTGGCGGTGCTTATATGAGTGCCATCATAGCGGTAACAAAAGGCGCGTACGCAGAGCATCTAACAAATTTAAACGATGAATTTGGCGCCTGCATCATCAGTGAAACAATCAGCCGAACAATCAGCATGATTTTAATGCTTATCGTCTTTATGATTTTTGTAGATGACATAGAAATAAAAGCAGAAAATCTATTGCCTGCGTTTTATATTGGCTTTATCGTTTTAGTCGTAGGAAGCATCTTCTACACAAACAGCCTTCTAAACGCAGAATCACCAACCATTCACATCTTGTACTACTTCGTACCTGTGCTGGCCGTTATTTGGCTATGGATGGCAGGGGAAGCCACAATCAATGCGGGGCTGTTTATCGGCGGGGCCATTATCTTAGCCGCAAATCTCTACTTAGCCATCGCAGGACGTAAAGCATCGTTTGAAGATAAAACCTCTGGTTTATAAAGCACCCCACCTGTCATAGGTTCTGGCACACCCGTAGTGTTGGGGAATGTTATAGGTTTCCCTTCAAGACAACGCACCCCTAAATATGCCCAACAATCTGCCTCTAAAGAGTCACCGTTCCACCCAAGCGCTTCAACTGGCTCTACAGAGCAGCCGATTGCCGTTGCTAATTCGCACATCATAAAATCGTTATGACGTCCACCGCCGCCCACATAAACGGCCTTGGGAGGTTGTGGCATCATTCGAATACCTGTCGCAATACCTTGCACGGTAAAAGCACTCAACGTTGCCGCGCCATCCGCTTCAGACAAATCATAGGCTTCAGGAACTTTAAATTCATCACGATCTAATGATTTGGGAAAGTCCCTAGAAAAATAATCGTTCTTAAGCCACTTCTGTAATAACGCTTCATTCACTTGACCAGAGGAGGCAAGAGCACCATTTTTATCGTAAGGCTCATTCTTCACGTGCATCATATAATCATCAATAAGCGCATTGGCAGGGCCAACATCCCCTGCAATCATGTCCTTTTCCTTGTCAGGGCCGAGCCACGTAATATTGGATATACCCCCCATGTTCAGAATAACAATCGGGCGTTCATCTGTTTGTACATAAGCTTGATGGAATACTGGAGCTAATGGCGCACCCTCACCGCCCGCCGCAACATCAGCATAACGTAAATCACCAACCACATCGCAATTTATTTCATTCGCAATCTTCTGAAAATCTCCAATTTGCCATGTTTTACCATTAGCAGGATCATGAAAAATTGTTTGCCCGTGAATACTGACAAGGTCAGGGTCTACGTTAAACTCTTCAATAAAAGCCTTTGCAGCCGCAATATGTGTGTCTGTGATAACCTTCTCGGCAAGCCTGGTTATATCGTTTAGCTCTGAATATCCTACGGCATCTGCAATAATACGTCTCTGCTCTTGCGTGTAAGGATAAGTCTTTGATTTGCAACATTCATTAAAGGATTGCCCATCTGTTCGGATTGATGCAACATCAATTCCATCGCGCGACATTCCTGACATCATGCCAATTGCAGTATAGACTTTATTATCATTCATATTTATCATTGGGGCTCAATTCCTATCGTACATACTATAAAGAGAATACAACAATTATGACTAAATACAAATCAGATTTTTTAAATATCCTTGAAGAGCGCGGGTTTATCCACCAGTGCAGTAATTTTGAGGCATTAGATGCAAAATTGATGGAAAGGACACAACGTGCCTATATCGGATTTGATGCCACCGCGGAAAGCCTACATATTGGTAATTTGACGGGTATTATGATGCTAAAATGGTTTCAAGAATGCGGTCATAAACCTGTCACGCTTATGGGCGGCGGCACATCGAAAATTGGCGATCCATCCTTTAAGGATGAACAGCGTAAGCTTCTGACCGATGAAATTATTAATAACAACATCGACAAAATCCAAAGCACTTGTTTTAAACAGTTCTTGAATTATGGCGAGGACGAAACCGATGCCGTCATGGTCAACAACAATGATTGGTTGAGCGGTTTAGGCTACTTAGAATTCTTACGTGACTATGGACGTCATTTCACAGTTAATCGTATGCTATCATTTGATAGCGTCAAGACGCGCCTTGAGCGTGAAAGCCCGTTGAGCCTGCTTGAGTTTAATTACATGGTCATGCAGGGTTATGATTTTGTTGAGCTTAACAGACGTCATGAAGTTATCTTGCAAATGGGTGGAAGTGACCAATGGGGCAACATGATTAATGGGGTGGATTTAGGCCATAAAGCGCATCAAATGAAATTATTTGTTTTAACCGCACCCCTCCTCACCACGCCCGATGGTAAGAAAATGGGTAAGACGTTGAATGGCGCGGTTTGGTTGAATGCAGACATGCTATCGCCTTATGATTACTACCAATATTGGCGTAATTGCGACGATGCGATGGTGGAAACTTTACTCAAACGCTTCACCATGATGCCCATGGACGAGGTGCGCCGCTTAAGCGCGCTTGAAGGCAAAGAAATCAATGATGCGAAAAAAATACTCGCCTTTGAAGCCACTAAAATGTGTCATGGCGAAGACGCCGCAAAAGATGCCGAAACCACAGCGCAAAAAGTATTTGAGCAAGGCAGTGTCGGCGATGATTTACCCAGCATTGATGTGCCCCGTGCAGAGCTAGAAAACGGCTTAGCGTTTGTTGATTTATTCATCCAATGCGGCCTTGCCAGCAGTAAAGGCGAGGTTAAGCGCCTGATTAAGGGCGGCGGCGCCAAGTGTAATGGGCAATCTGTCGCCGATGATGAATTGAGCCTGCACACGAGTGACTTAACCGATGAAGGCTATATCAAGCTTTCTTCTGGTAAAAAACGTCATGCGTTGGTGAAGGTTCAATAGAAGGTTTTATTTCTTTTCTTCTTTTTTTATTTTTTTGTTTAAATCATCTTCGAATAAAATCTTACGCAAAAAACCTGGTGTTAAAACCGATAGCGGGTTAATAGCAATCTTTGGATTGCTTGTCGCACCCTTCATAGAATAGCTAGCAGCGATAAGGGCATCGCCCCCTGATAAAATCTGTCCGATAATTGGGATTTGCCCTATCACTTTATTCACACCAGCAAGAGGGATAATCGTGCCCGCAACATCCATCGTTTTATCCCCCAGATTACTAACCCCTTCAAAAGTAAGGCCAAGAGAATTCCCCGAGGTACGTCCTTCTTTTAACACTAAAATATTTCCGTTTTCACGAAAGCGCCATTCAAAATTAGAGGTTAGTTTTTGAAACACAACCCCATCATTGCTCAATAAATTTTCAACACCAGGCAGGCTCATCGCCCCTAATAACTTTGCCAAAGCTGGCGCTTTACGGATTGAGAAGTTCGTAATAATGGCACGTCCTTCTAAGTCCCTAACATCCTTTCCAGCTTTGGCGTTGCTAGAAATTTCGATTTTACCGCCGCGCATATTTTTATATAAATCAAACGCAAGAAGAGCGGCTCCCGCATCGCTACTATCTAGGGTAAAGTTTCTTTTACCGCTGCCATCAGGTTGGAAACGAACATTTAAATCACCCTTCCCCACACCAGCGTCCAGCTCAATATGCGTAGGTTCTCCCTGCTTATCTAACTCCAGATAAAGCTTTGCATTGGTGAGTGCCATACCATTGGCCGCTAGCATCTTAGGAGAGGTTACAGATAAATGAATAGGTTGGTTTTCATTCGCAATTTTCTGTGCCACTTGCGAAACCGCTTTGTTATCATTTTTACCTGATTGAATAAAAGGCTTTAAATTAATAACCGTGCCGCTGGCTTTTATATTTAAAACATTAGACTGCGTAATATCGAAGGAAGCTTTTAATTGGGTATCATTAACATTAATAGCGCCAAAAACACCACTTTTTATATCTGTTGTTCCATCGGATAAACGCTGAAATTTCAATGCACCCTCCGATAGTTTAAGCCCTTTGGTATCAAGGTTTAAAGCCTCCACACTCACCAGTTCTTCATTCTTTAAATTGGCTTTTAGGCTCAAGCTTCCTGACGTACCCGCAGGCTTACTATAACCAAAATTCTTAATATTTATTGTGGCTGGCGCTAAGTTTCCTTTGACTTCAACGGTGTCATTTATACCTCGGTCATAATACGTCACATCCACAGGGATAGAGCCTGAGAGGTAATCCTCTAATCCAATGCCAAATATATCACGCAACCCTTTATCCGCGGTTATTTTCGCTGTAACTTTGGAGGCGTAATCCTTGCTCTTCGTATTCATATACTCCATCCAAGAGACATCAATATCACGCCCCGATAGCTTACCTTTCCCCGCCAAGGAAACTTGACCTTTTCCAAATTTTAACGCATATGGTCCACCCGTTAAATTTTGATTGCGCACAACATTGGGAAGCAAGAGGTTATTCACTGTGCCATCTAACAAAACAATCACACGCTCTTTAGGTAAATTCGCCAGAGTAGGAAAATTTATCTTCACATTAAAATCAACGTTGCCTTCAACTTTATTGACATCAAAGGGTAGATTTTTTGTCGCCGCAATCGGCTCATCTGCGGCATATTTAAGTGCGGTTTTTAGGGGGCCACTGGCAGTGATGTTTATATCTGCCATCCCTGCGCCCTTCTTGGTTAAATCCGTTAACTTGACGGTAACATCTTTGGCTTGAATATCGCCAATTTGTCCTCTCTTACTCGTAATGGTCAAGGTGTCGTTTTCATAGACACCTTGCGCCTTTGCATTTTTCACAGGCATCAATGTATCGACGTAGCGCACCGTCATCCCTTCACCACGAAACATCATTTTTGTGTTCTTGGCGTTTATATCACGCGTTTTCGTTTCACGGTTTCGTTGAATAGATAAATTCGTTGTTAAGATCACATCTTTTAATACACCGTCCGTAAGACGTTTCGTTAACCACTCTCCGATGACCGTTTCCTTTTCACTTGTTGGCACCATATTAGCCACTTCAGTCATGGTCACATCAGAGATCTTAACAGTTATAGGCGCAGTGACTAAGCCTTTTGAAATAACAGCCTCACTGGATATTTGAAGAGGGACACCGCCGATACGCCCACTAATATCTTCAATTTTAAGGCTCTTTGCGGGACGATTTAATTGTGCTTTTACAATTACGTTTTCAAGCGTAACTGGGTTTTTGTAAACATCAGACAGTAGAATTTTTCCCTTTGGAATATTTAAATCTAACGTTGCCATAGATAAACGAAGCTCATCATTTAAAGCGGCATTTAGATTGCCGTTTATAAAAATATCTTGCGCTACAAAATTAGGATAATTATTGATGAATGGTTTTAATTGAGTGGTATGAATATTTTCAACACTGCCTAAAAATGTAATGTCTTTTTCGACGCGGCGATAGGTAATGTCAGAGCGAAAAAATCCGTTCTTGTCTTGGTACTTGGGCATGGCAATCGTTAGATCTCCTTCTAGCCCTCTATTGTTTTTTTCTAAATTTATATTCAACGCTGCCAGCGCGCCATCATTTAATTGCGCGCCATATAAAATAGCGTCCTTAATTTGAATCTGGTTTAACGCAGAAAGAACTTCGTAATCAAGGCTCTCTGGGTCTGTTAGATTATAAAGAACCTTGCTCACTTTATCGCGTATTTCTTTTGATCCTGTTGTTTGCTCTTGCGGTGTATTTTTGATTTGGGCTTGTAATTTTTTCCATGCCTCAAATTCCGCCAAGGTTGGTACATTTTGTGATAACTTCTTTTTAGGTAGAGCCTTCGCTGTATCGGCCTTCTTTTCGCGGTTCTCCCAAAACGCGTTTAAATTCCCTTCTTCATTATACAATTTCACTTCTGGGCGCAAAATAATAAGACGGCTAGGGCGAATTTTACCCTTTAATAAATTAAGTCCCGATAATCCCATCGCCACTTGCTTCACTGCCAAAACGGGTTTTTGTCGATCAATTATACGCACATTTTGCAAATCAATAAGCAATGGCCCCGCTATCTCAGGCCACATCAACTGGGCGTTACCAATTTCAATGGTAACATTCTCATCTGACAGTTGCTGTTCGATTTGTTGTTTGGCAAATTCTAAATCAAGAGGGCCTTTTTTAAGACGTACCATCAACGCCCCTGCTGCGCTCATGATTAAAATCGCAATAATAAGAACGATTTTCGTTATAGTATTGAGCGGTTGTATAGCGGCGCTAAAGGCGTTTTTTGTCACGATAAAATAGCTTTCTTGAAACTTAGTATTACGTTTTATATAATATTACTATAAGCATGAATGAATAAATTTAATATAAAAAATAGGGCATAATATGACACAGCTACAAATTGGCGATACCGCGCCTGAATTTACTTTACCGACAGACGGCGATAATGAAATCACGCTTTCCGCTTATCAGGGACAAAAAGTTGTCTTGTACTTTTACCCTAAAGACGACACGCCAGGATGCACAAAAGAAAGCTGTAGCTTTAATGAAAATTTAAGCGCGCTGAATGCCTTGAACGCAACCGTTATCGGCATCTCTAAATGCTCCGTCAAAAAACATGATAAATTTAAGGCAAAATATGGCCTGAACTTCACACTGGCTTCCGATGAACAAGCGACAACCTGCGAAGCCTATGGTACATGGAAAGAAAAATCTATGTTCGGCAAAGCCTATATGGGCATTGAGCGCACGACATTTTTGATAGATGAAGATAGCAAAGTTACGCATATTTGGCACAAAGTCAAAGTTGATGGCCACGTGAAAGAAGTGATGAAGGCGATTGGCTAAAGCTTATTGTTTAGACAACGCCACCACACAAATTTTTAAGCCGCTTTTTTCTTGATGTTCACAGGGATTTCACGTCCTGAATTACCCGCTTGGTTCATGTGGTCATGAATATGTACCATTAAATCATCCGCCTTATTGTGGAAGAAGTGATTAGCCCCGCCAACCAAACGATGATCAATCGTAATGCCTTTTTGAGCATGCAATTTCTCTACCAATTTATTGACAGGATCCATCGGCACAACATCATCTTTTTCACCTTGGATAATCAAACCCGAAGACGGACAAGGCGCCAAGAAGCTGAAATCATATAGGTTTGCAGGTGGAGCAACAGAAATAAAACCTTCAATTTCTGGGCGACGCATAAGTAATTGCATACCGATCCACGCACCAAAAGAAAATCCACCAATCCAAACATAAGGAGCACTAGGGTTTAAGTCTTGCATCCAATCCAGCGCAGATGCAGCATCGCTCAGCTCACCCTCCCCACGATCATGCACGCCTTGAGAACGACCTACACCGCGAAAATTAAACCGTAAAACCGAAAACCCGCGCAATTTCATCGCTTGGAACATCATATACGTAATCTTATTATTCATTGTCCCCCCATGTTCAGGATTGGAGTGTAGCAACAACGCAAGCGGTGCATTCGGTGTGTTTGAGTGATAGTAGCGACCTTCGAGGCGGCCTTCTGGTCCATTGAAAATAATTTCAGGCATTATATACAAAATCCTATCTTTTTAAGGCACCACGCCCGTAAACGGGAGGGTGCTGTTTCTAGAGCGCCATGTTCGTAAGCGAATAGGCGCAGTCTTTCTTGTTTATCTAAATATTGTTTTTCGTAACAACATTATTATTATTTATAGAGAACTGAATCAAAAATGTCCAAATAATTCTTATAAGTCATTGATTTCATTGTGGATATAAGGGTACTATGGGGTATGAAAAACCAAATATATCTTGATTATAACGCCACCGCCCCTATGCGCCCTGATGTCATTTCCCTCATGACACAAATCATGAGCGGCGTAGGCAATGCATCCTCTGTGCATGGGTTTGGGCGTGCCGCACGTAAATATATTGAAACAGCGCGTGACCAAGTCGCCACGCTCTGCGCCGTAAACACCGACCAAGTCATCTTCACAAGCGGCGCGACAGAGGCGATTAATACCGTACTTTATGGCTATAAGGACAAACCAATCTTAATTTCCACTATTGAGCATCCCGCTGTTATAGAGGCCGCAGAACATGCCACGCTTATTCCCGTTCTCCCCAATGGCTTGGTG
>CALDHI010000137.1 GCA_937941545.1 uncultured Alphaproteobacteria bacterium | reverse complement strand
ATGGTTTAATCGCCGCCGCCGATGCGGGCGTGACCGCGATTATCCAACCCGGTGGCTCCATCCGTGACGAAGAAGTCATCGAAGCCGCCAACGAGCGCGGCCTCGCCATGGTCTATACAGGAATGCGCCACTTTTGGCATTGATACGTATTTTATCAAAGATAAAATACTGAAGGCACTCAGGCGCGTAAACGCGCTACGTGTTGTTACGTCATTTAGTAAAGACAAATTACTTAAAAGAGCCGTCATGGCCGTAAACGGCAGGACGCTGTGCTTTATTATAAGAACGCTCAGGCGGGCAAGCCCGCTACGCTGTCCCCCTTTGCCTTCCCCGCCCTCCTGTCTTCTTCGCCCCCTTTGTCATCCCCGCGAAGGCGGGGATCTCACGCTTTTTGCGCTGAACACGCACATTACGCTATAATACTTCTAACAGTCGGTTATAAAGAGGCGCGTAGGTTGATTGCAACCCTGAGCGCACTTAAACAAGACATAACAGAGAGTTAAGCAAAAAAGACAAAACATCCTAAACCACTGTAATAAAACAATAATTTAACTTTATTTGCACAACCACCCCCCAATTAGATATAATTTGAGTAAGAGTTAAGGAAAGTAAACAAACCCCTTAACCAAGATGAAAGAAGTAGGAGAGAAATATTATGGCCGTAGGAACGTTAGCAAGATGGACAATGGGCGCAGGACAGAAACTATTAGGTGGACTACTCCAAGGAAAAGCTGGTAAAGCAGCTGAAGGGTCATTAAAAGGCGCACAAGCTGTGATGGGAAAGGAACTTAGCCATCTTAAATCGTTACATGCCAACGGCAAGATGTCAGATGAGGCCTTTGAAACAGCTAAACAAGGACTAAGTAATACGGCTACGTATGGAGCAAAAGGCGCACAAGAAGCAATAGAATCTGGTAAAGGCAAATTAGGACTTATGGCTGTAGGGACAGTTGCTGCTGGAGACTTCTTAATCAATGGTAAAAATGGGGTCGTTGGAGGGGCGATTGACACAGCATATACAGAGTTTGGTAAATATGAAGCAGATCAAAATTCTGCGGGTAAATGGCAAGGGTTTTGGAGAAACATAAAAGAACTTTTATCCATGATTGGCCTAGAGTTTGATTATATTAATAACAAAGTGGCAGACCATTCTCAAAAAGATAGTTCTTTCACTCGTTTTCAAGATAAAATAACTGAAAATGGTGAAGCGAGCGGATTAAAGGTAGCTGGGAATATAATTGGCTCACCTATTGCAGGCTTGACCAACAGTGTTTTTGGTACAGACATAAGTGGATCAGAAGCTTTATTAGGCGCAACAGGCATAACTGCAACGTTGGCTGCTGGAAAATTTATTCACAATAAGTTCAAAACACCTGACATAGGGATCAATCAATTAAAAAATACATTACCTGCAGGCGCAGTATCGCCTACACCAGGACCAACAAGTGCTTGGCCGAAGGCAGCAGCGCCAGCAGGCGCTGTGTCACCCACAGCAGGAAATCCATCGATAGTTACAGCTAGTGCTGCCAATGCAGTTGATGATGTAGCCACAAAGTCCTCTATGTTTAGAAGAGCAATAAGCGGTTTATCAAGCTTACCCGGCGCTAAATACCTTCCATGGGGCATTGGGGCAGCAGCAACAATCTACAGCACTAGCGCCATGGGTAATGACGTACAAAATGCAGAAGAGGCTTTAAGTCAACCAAATCTGCAAGAGAATGCCCCGGAATTACAAGAGAACTTAGATGCTAGTGAAGCTAAGCTTGGCGGTGAGACTCTAGCGACAGCAGGTGCAACTGGGGCTAGCCTAGTTGGATTTGCTCTTGCAAGTAACCCTGGAGGATGGGCAATCGCTGGTATTATAGGAGCAAGTGTTGCTACTGGATCTGCTATAAAGTTTGCAGCAGATCACATTGAAGTTGGTGACAAAGGAAAGACACTATCCGAAGCAGCAGGAGAACAGTTAGCTGAAACATGGAGCAGTGCCCATGATGCCGTTGAGGAAGGCTACGAAAAATTTACTTCTCTATTTAATACAGAAGCAGATCCTAAAGCGCCTGTTGAAAAACAAACAGCAGAGCTATCATATAATAACGGGCCTGTATAACCCGACCCTAACATCCACAAAAACCGCTTTTTCTTTGAGCGGTTTTTTGCTTATTGAAGTGTTGCTCAGGCGTGCAAGCACGCTACGCTTTATTAAGTAAGACGCTGAGGCGTGCAAGCACGCTACGCGGTTCTTTGTTAAAGCGGCGGTATAAGCCATAATGCCGCAATCGTTGAAGCACTACAACCTATTGATTTAATTAAATAATTCAGACTTATTTGTATTCTTAACCTCGCCTTTACTATAATAAGGTATAAATTAGAAGAAAGAGATTAAGAGAAAAAATATGGCAACAACCACAACAACATACGCAGACGCCGCCGCCGAGAATAGCTTTGATAAAATTCTATTCATCAAAGAAATGGGCGCGGAGTTGAACGGCTTCCTTTGGGGCATCGGAGCAGACGGTTACGAGTTTGAAGATGTTGATGGTAACACCCTAACAATAAGAGAAGCCACTACCCCCGCAGAAGAAGCACAAAATTTAGACCTAACACGTAAGTTAATCGAAACGCAGACACCTGCGGAAACGCTAGACGCGATGGCGAAAGCGTCGCCAGAGACAGCTAAGCTAGTTGAGGCGATTAAAGCCAACCCAGGCCTAGCCGATGCCTTCCACAAAGCTATCGTGGCAGATCCAACGATGCTAGTGGGTTTGCAAAAAATGGCTACTAATAACGGTACTGGCGATTTAAGCATGGATGACCTTGCTAGTGCGTTCACAAACCCATTGAAAAAAGCGTTTGCCGTTCCTGCCTTTACACAGGCGTTAAACCAAATTGCGACAACGAGTTTAGAATTTGATCACCTGTATGAAACAGGAAATAGACTGAAAAACGAAATTGGCGATAAAGGGTTTTCTGAGATCCTAAGAATGCTTCGTGAAGACCCAGATGCGCTAATCGCAAGCTTGCTAACAGGTACAGGCATGGAAGGGACAGAAATGGGCGACTTCCTTGCTGGTTTCTTAAAGAACTTCGCGCCTGTCCTTGCAATGTTCATTGACCCAAATGGTCCAATGCTTAAGCCTTACGTGGATTTAGGTAAAAATTTATATGGTCGTTCTGTTGCGACGGGACGTGAGATGAGATTAGAGCCATCATCCGTGAATGATGATGCCTATATTGAATACCCATTCAGTGAAAACGAGTTTATTGCGGAAGTGACAGCGCTTCACCAAGACGGAAGCTCGGCGATATTAGCCAGCGAAGAAAACTTCGTTCAAGCCCTTGCCATGGTTAATCCAACGGCGACAAGAGAAATGAGCCTAGTGGCACAAGCCCTTGATACAGACCCAGACTTAAAAGCAGCCGTTAGTCAGCTTTTGGTACCTGGCGACATCACCGCATCCGCCACTAACCTTATGCAGGTTGAAAAGTTTATGGTCAGAGGCGCGTCCCCGAAAAATGCTTTCTTATCTGTCGCGAATGGTAAAGATTTCAAAGAGTTCTTTGACGAAAAAGAAGTTAGATTAGAAGCAGAAAAAGAAGCAGAAATTCAAGCAGTAAGTAACGCCCCGTCTGCCGTAACCGATTTTGCAGATGCAACATTTGTACAGCAATTACAAACAGGGTTAGTTAAAGCGTTTAATGATAATGGTGGAACAAACCCAACGTCAGAGCAAATTGTTGAAGTGTGGAAGGGTATTGACCCTGCCGCCGCAGAAGAATTACAAGCAATGATTGATAATGGTGAATTAAAAGGTACGTTTGCAAAGTTCTCAGACATGGAAATTGGTGAGGCATTGGATAAAATCAATCAAGTTCAAAACAACATGGAAAACGACATGTCACCGAAGCTATCTTTAGAAGCTGTTATGCCATAAGCAAACTACTTTCCCCTCTTGTTCTTTGGAGGGGAAAACTCTATATTCTTTGCTATGTCAGACAATAGTAAAAATCCCCAAACAAAACCCCTCGCCCATATCCGTAATTTCGCGATTATCGCGCATATTGACCACGGTAAATCCACGCTGGCGGATCGCTTGATTCAGACCTGTGGCGGCCTTGAAGAACGCGAGATGAGCGAGCAAGTCCTAGATAATATGGATATTGAGCGCGAGCGCGGAATCACCATCAAAGCGCAAACCGTGCGCCTTGCCTACACCGCCGAAAACGGTATTGAATATCAACTGAACCTTATGGACACCCCCGGTCACGTGGATTTCGCGTATGAAGTCTCACGCTCTCTGGCGTCATGCGAAGGCTCGTTGCTGATTGTGGATTCTACGCAAGGGGTTGAGGCGCAGACGCTGGCCAATGTGTACCAAGCGATTGATAATAATCACGAAATTGTCCCTGTTGTGAATAAAATCGATTTGCCCGCCGCCGATATTGAAAAAGCCAAAGCGCAAGTTGAAGACGTAATTGGCTTGCCTGCCGATGAGGCGATTGCCGTGTCTGGTAAAACAGGCGAAAACATCCCCGCTTTGCTGGAAGCAATTGTTACAAAACTGCCCCCGCCCCATTCTGGTGAGGGTGAAGAGCCAACCAAGGCGTTGTTGATTGACTCGTGGTATGACACTTATTTGGGCGTTGTGATTTTGGTGCGGGTGTATGATGGCTACCTTAAAAAAGGTCAAAAGATTAAATTTATGAGCAACGGCGCCACGCGTGAGATTGACCGCGTTGGTATCTTCTCGCCTAAGCATGTGTTGCTGGATGCGCTGGGCCCAGGTGAAATGGGCTTTATCACCGCCTCCATCAAGGATATTACAGAGACAAAAGTGGGCGATACGATTACCGATGATAAAAACCCCTGCGTTGAGATGCTGGAGGGATTTAAGCCCTCTGTGCCGATGGTG
>CALDHI010000136.1 GCA_937941545.1 uncultured Alphaproteobacteria bacterium | reverse complement strand
CTAATTCTTCGCTAGGGTCTGCGCTGTAAACCGTGTAAGGGTCTTGACTATCAATTGCCACGCTTGCACAGATAATATGATTTGTCATACCATCGAAAACGGTTTTTTCATACGCTTTATCAAAAGCATCGCCTGACTTTTCTTTATACCATTTATCAATGCTTTCTTGCTTTTTAATTGTGGCAGGGGGCTTTACGTCAATACTATCTTTAACCCATTGCTCTTGCGAAGGGATAGTTTCAATATCTAAAAATATATTACTCATTATTTGCCTTCCATTTCTTTGTTGTCTAACTCTGCTTTTTTAGCGTCTTTAGCCTTGGTGAGAGTAGAGATATGCTGTTTATTCATTCTTGATTTAGACGCATTAAACTTACCCCAATCTGTTTTTAGCTCGTCAAAAGTGTTCGCGTTTTTTAAGCCGTTCTGTATCATTAAGAACTCTTCACCTGATAGGGGCTTAACCTCTGGTTTGGGGGCTTGCTTAGGCGCAGGCTTAGACTCTTGCTTCCTAGCTTCGTCTGTATCCGCGTCTTTTGTATCATCAATGGCGAATAAGCCGTTTAAAGCGTACTTACGGGCATAAGAAGATGCCGCGCCTGTAACTTGCGCCCCGTCCATGCCTTTCTTGTCTTTCTCTTCTCTGGCGTAGCCTGTGTTTGTAATACATTTATCTTGAGCGTCACATAAGCAGGCAGTTGCTTTAATATAAAACCTATCGCCTATAAAAACCACCTCGTCCGATACCTTAATAGAATACCCATCTGGCAATACTTGTTTAATACCCTCTAGGATATCCTCACAAGAACGATACTTATATTGACCGAATGAGTTGTATTGATTCTTAGGGGCTTTAAGTGTTTTTTGCATATTGCTTAAAACTTCGCATATTGTTTTAACTTGTTTTTCTTTTTTATCAGTCATTTTAAATATCCTTTTATATTATCTCTTGACATTCAATCTATATCATTTATAAATGTTGTCAATAGCTTTATTAACAAAAATTACAAAAGGATTAAATTATGGATAACAACAGAATAGAAAGAGGAGGGTTTATGCACGCAAAGCAAGAATTTGAGTCTATCTGCAAAGAAAATGATTTTGAAATAAGCGACATACTATCACCAAGGCGTGATGCTCTTGTGGTAGAAAAGAGGCGTATTATTGCAAAAATCATGCGTGAGAAAAAATATTCATACCCTAAAATTGGTTATGCAATGGACAGAGACCACGCAAGTATTATGAATTTAATCAGCCCAAAAAGCAAAAAGGTAAAAAATGACAACGCTTAAAATAACATGCGATGGTTGCGAGATAGGCGAGATTAAAACACCGTTCTTCAACTTGCCCCAAAACGCATTACACAAATACCTTAAGGATTGGTATATCAATAGAAATCCTAACAACGAAACCCCACTTAACTATTACAAAATAAAGGAGATAAAATGACTACACAAGACACAGGAGGCGTAGCAGGTGAGCGTCTAAAATCATTCATTGAACGTATCGAGCGTTTAGAAGGCGAAAAGCAGGCGCTGGCAGAGGACATAAAAGAGATTTACCTTGAGTCCAAAAGTGCAGGCTTTGAAACTAAGATTTTAAAACGCATCATTGCACTACGCAAGATTGAGGCGCAAAAACGCCAAGAAGAAAGCGAACTACTAGATTTATACATGACAGCAATAGGAGAGAAATAACCATGAATAAAGCACATATTTTAGGCCGTGTAGGTCAAGACATCGAATTAAAAAAGATGCAATCAGGTGACAGCGTTGCGAATTTTAGCGTAGCTATAACTGAAAAGTGGAACGATAAAAACACAGGCGAGAAAAAGGAGGCAACGGAATGGGTTAATGTTGTTATCTTTGGTAAGGCCGCCGATTTTGCTGAAAAGTTTGTACGCAAAGGCAACCGCGTCATGGTAGAGGGTAAAATTAAAACCCGCTCATGGGAGCAAGACGGTCAAAAGAAATACACGACAGAGGTTGTTGTTCAGAATTTTGGCGGTAGCTTAACGATTATTGACTGGCCTGATGAGGGGCAAAAAGCAAACCCACAAGCCCCAACTGATAATCATGGATTTACGGACGATTCAAATATTCCTTTCTGATATATAAACTAGCAGCAGGGGGTGGAGTGTTTAAATTCTGCACCCTCCCCCTGTAACACTCACTTACAACATGAAAGCACAGCCCGATGAAGCAAAAGTACGTCAACAAAATAGCGGTGTTAATCTTAAAGCACGTAATCAACATACTGCATGAAAAAGCCCCTAAGCGGACTTTAGAAGCACGTAGGATCATACGTCTTGAAATAATGAGAATAGAGCTTGCAACGGATGGCAAGACGGAGTAATATATACACGTAAACAGGTTGCACACTGTTTTTAATATCCTTTAAGCGTAGTTCTGTCGTGCAAGACGGGGCTACTTTTAAGGGATATTTTTTTATGGTAAAATTAAAAATTAGCGAATCTGATTTAGAGGATTCAATATCTAAAAATTGCGAAAAACTATTGGGATTAAAGTTTATTGCAAGGCAAATCAAAACTCCAGCAGGTATTATAGACATTTTAGCTTATGACAAAAGCAGTAAAGCATACTGCGTTATCGAGTTAAAAAATTGTTGCCTAGACCAAAAAGCCTTACCACAAGTTTTGCGTTATTCAAATTATTTAAATTCAGAAAAAAGTAAGGGAGGTAAAAGAATGTTTATTTCATTGCTTATCGGGGATGATTTAGGAGACAACCTTATAAAATCAGTATTTCACTTTGATGGGGTTTTAAGCGAATCATCTTACGGAAAAGTTTATTACACTCTTTATGATTTAGACGTTTTGAATGGAATTAATTTTTCATACTTTGACAAAAGGCAAAAAGAATATGAAATAACACATCTTAATGGGGAGGTTTTAATAGATAAATTAATTAATGATTGTGACGAGGTTGTTAGCGAAATGTCTTATTTGGAATATTTATTGGAAAAAAAAGAACATGATGAAAATTAAAAATTGGGATACTTGGCAGTCGTATAGAAAAGATAGGGGAACACCACCTTGGATAAAGATATATAGGAATTTAATGTCTAATCCTGATTGGGCTGTTTTGAGTGATTCTGAAAAAGGTCAATTAGTATCTTTATGGATATGTGCATCTGACAAAGGGGGGGAAATCCCGTCCTGTTCTAAAATACTAAAAAAAATATGTATGTTAGATAATGAGCCTGACATTAATAAATTCAAAGACTTAGGCTTTATTATATGTAAAAGTCAACCAAATGACAACCAGCTGACGCCAGAAAGTGGTCAATGTGACGCACCAGAGACAGAGACAGAGACAGAGACAGAGACAGAGACAGATAGTCCCGCGAAAAAACGCGAGCCCCCTAAACCTGTTTTAAGGCCTGAAAGCGTATCCGTTCAAGTTTGGGAAGACTTCAAGAAAAACCGTAAAACAAAAATCACGCAAACCGCTTTAGACGGCATAGCAAGGGAAGCACGGAAAGCACAAATTAGCTTACAAGACGCATTAACCATTTCATGCGAACGGGGATGGCAAAGTTTTAAATCAGACTGGATAAACAAACCGCAACCACAAGGAGCAAACAATGGATACAAAACCACAAAAACAGACGCACTCGACAGAGAACTACAAGACGCACTGGACAGAAAATCAAGAAAAAACACTAATGAAAGCTCTGACTTTCTGCTATCGTAACGCAACTGAAAAATTCGGCGCAGAACTTGATTTAGAGATGCGGGTTGAAGGCTTTAAATTCACGCTTGAGGATGATTACAGTATGGAACAAGTCTTGTCCTGCATTAAAACTCACATGAAAAAATCAAATCAAATGATTGGAACTGCGGATATTGAGGCTATTCTAAACCCGCCAAGCCCTAAAATAAC
>CALDHI010000135.1 GCA_937941545.1 uncultured Alphaproteobacteria bacterium | reverse complement strand
ACGACGAAGCGCCAAGCCAAAATGCCCCAGATTGTCTGGGTGATACACGGCTTGGCTTTGTGTGCGTAAAATCACTTGGGATATAAGCTGTGAATAATCAGATTCGCTGGCTTGATACAGTAAGTGGTTAATCTGCGCAGGCTTGGCCACACCACCTCTGGGCAAGTTTAGGCCAAAGGCTTCTAAGAACTCACGCGCACTGTCTAGCTTCTCCGTAGAGGGGCGGTCATGAATACGATAGACGCAAGGCGCTTGCTTGGCTTCTAGCGCTTGAGCGGCAGCGACATTGGCGAGAATCATACACTCTTCGATAAGCTTATGCGCATCAAGGCGCGCGCGTTTTATCACGCCTGTCATTTTGCCTTTTTCATCAATAACGATTTGACGTTCAGGTAGATCTAAATCAAGCGCACCGCGCTTTTGACGGGCTTGGTCAAGGATTTCATAGGCGGCATATAATGGCTCAATCACGTCCTTCATTAATGGCGCGGTTAAATCATCGGTCACGCCATCTTTAGCGGCCTGCACTTGCTCGTACGTCAGACGCGCGTGGGAGCGGATGAGGGCGCGGAACACTTTATGTTTACGCAGTTCACCATGCTCATCAATCCAAAGATGGAAGCCGATAGAGGCGCGATCGACGTTAGGGTTCAAGGAGCACATCTCGTTTGATAACGCTTCGGGCAACATTGGCACAACGCGGTCAGGGAAATAAGTTGAATTTCCACGGCGCAGAGCCTCAACATCAAGTTCGGAGTTTGGGCGCACATAATGCGCAACGTCCGCAATGGCGACGATAATATGAAAGCCTCCACCTTCGGCATCGCTCATGGCTTCCGCAAAGACGGCATCGTCAAAGTCGCGGGCATCCGCACCATCAATCGTGACGAGGGGCAGGGCGCGTAAATCTTCGCGTTTGCCAAGTTCAGGCACTTTTAATCCTTGCGCGGCCTCGACAATTTTATCGAGGAAATGTTCTTTTAAGCCTGCTTCATGCATGGCAATCAGGCTGATGGCGTTGACGTCATCTTTATGGCCGAGGACTTTATCCACCTTGGCCGCGCCACGTTTTATACCGCGTGAAGATAGCAGCTCCACCAATACCAAATCACCAGATTTTGCACCGTTCAGGTTGCCTTCACTCACATCAAAATCATGCTTGGCTTTTTTGTCGATTGGGCGAACAACGAAGCCTTTCGCGGTTTTGGCGACTTGCCCCATGATTTGACCATGTTGCTTGTCAACGTTACGAATGACTTTACCTTCATACAGGGTATCCGTATATTTAGTTAGCTTCGCCAGCGCTCTATCACCGACTTTTAAGGGTGTGTTTGAGGTAATCTCTATGCGCGGTGGGGCGCCATGCACGGCGGCATCCCAATCCACGGGGGCGGCGAATAAATCACCATCTATGTCTATATCAACAATCTCAATCATCGCCATCGACGGCAGATGCCCTGCGATGCTATAGGCTTGCTTTTCGCCCTTTTGGATTTTTCCATCTTGCTCAAGCTGGCGTAAATATTGCTTGAACGGTTTTCTATCCTCGCCTGTAATATCAAACACCTTGATTAAATCCCGCTTGGTAAGGGGGGTATCACTGTCTTTGATATGTTGGAGGACTTCGTCAATATGTGGTAAACTCATAATATCATTATACAGAGCGCATCGCGTAATAGCGAAGGTTTTTTGACTTTATTAAGAGCCGTCAATCGGTAAGCCGAAGGACGTGGTTATTTTTTAAAAAGTAGACTTACATTTTTAAGGTTTTTCACCACAGCGACCGAAGACGAAACACAGCGCATTTTGTTTGCGAAGTAAAAGACGTAGATGTCCTGTTGATGATTGGATAGTAACATGAAATGCACTGAAAGCCAATAAAATTAGGAATTTAGTCTTTTTTGCTTTTTAGGCTGGCATCATATTTGGTGAAAAGGAAGCTTCTTTCACAGGTTCTTTTGGTGGTTCTTTATCGACAGACCATGCGCCATCTAAGGCGCGTTTAACACGCCATTTCGTTGATAAATCTTTCACAGCATGGGTAAAAGCTATGCCTAAAATTGATGTAGGAAAACCGCCTGTTGCAATTTGTAGTGCAGCAATAGCGGGAGGGCATAGGCACATGTTGACGCCTAATCCTACATTGGCGGTAATTTTTTTGCGTTCTAGGTCTTGATAAATTTCAGCAGACATTGGAAAAGCGCTCTCTTCTGTTCTGTTTAAATAATATTTAACTTTATCAATATCTTCGTTTTTTCCTGCTGCCTTAATGCGTAAAAATTCTGTAATATGAGGAATTTGTGTTCCTATTAGAACACCTAAGCTGCTTGTCATATTAGCACCATCAAAAAAGTAGCTATCTATTGCAATGACTGATGTTGACGTGAGTAACGGAAAGAGAACGTGAGAGCGGCTCATAAATTTTGAAATTTTGCCTTTAGCGAGAGGATTATGGCCATTTTTATCTACGATAGGGGGGGGCATAATACAGGGTCTAAAACCTTGCGGTAGAATGTTTCTTTTAAGCTCATCAGAGTTACTCCATGTTTTTACGGAATATACACACACAGCTTAATATTATGTCAACGTGCAAGTTAAACCTGACCCAAGGTCTTTATCTTCGCCTTAGGGTGGATTTCGTTTTGGCTCATGACGCAAGTTTGCGGGCGGAAGCGTTCGATGACGCTGCGCACATAGGGGCGCACGTTAGGTGAGGTGAGAAGAACAGGGCTTTCGCCTGTTTTGCCGAACTCGTCATATTGCGCGCGCACGTCGGTGATAAATTCTTGTAATTCAGTTGGAGGCATCGCCAGTTGCTTTTCTTCACCTGCGCCGCCAATGAGCGCTTCGCTGAAGCGTTGTTCCCATTCAGGGGACAGCGTGAGGAGGGGGACAAAGCCCGTGACGTTGGTGTTTTGGTCACAAATTTGACGTGCCAAGCGCGAGCGCACATGCTCGGTAATAAATGAAATGTTCTTGGTGTAAACGGTGGCCTCGGCAATACCTTCAAGGATGGTCGGCAGGTCACGCACCGATACGCGCTCGGATACTAAGTTTTGCAAGATACGTTGCAGGCCCCCAATGGTTAGTTGCGCAGGGATAACATCACCGACCAGTTTTTGATATTCCGTCGGCATTTCATCGAGCAGTTTTTGCGTTTCGGCATAAGATAATAATTCAGACATATTATCTTTAACAATTTCGGTGATATGTGTGGTGATAACCGTGGGCGCATCCACAACCGTGTAGCCTTTGAAATTAGCTTCTTCGCGGTGTTGTTCGTCAATCCACATGGCGGGTAAACCAAAAGTTGGCTCTGTCGTGCTTTCACCAGGCAGGGTGATCGCCGCGCCAGTCGGATCCATACACATCAACATCCCCGGGCGCACATCGCCGCGTCCGCTTTCAATCTCTTTAATGCGAACAATATACGTGTTGGCGGGCAGTTGTAGGTTGTCTTGAATACGCACGGCAGGCAATACATAGCCCATATCTTCCGCTAATTGACGGCGTAGGCCTTTGATTTGGTCGGTGACTTTGTTACTGCCTTCACCTTGCACGAGGGGGAGGAGGCCATAGCCAAGTTCAAGACGGATGGTGTCCATGGCCAATGCTTTGGAAATTGGCTCTTCGGCGACAGGAGCGGGAGAGCCATCGGCGGCGCGCGCACCGCCGCCTACGCCTTGACCTGCGCCTGCGCCATCAAGTTGTAAGAGGTCATCTGCTCTCTCATTTTTACGCCATGCCATATAGGCGAATGCACCGAATAGAATCGCTAAGAACGCGAACGGCGTGAGAGGGATGCCTGGGACCAAGCCCAATGTCATCATTAGAATGGCGCTCATCGCGATGGCTTTGGGGTGTTTAGTGAATTGGTTGAGGAGGGCTTTATCTGCTGCGCCTTCAACGCCCGCTTTTGATACGAGTAAACCTGCGCCAATTGAAATTATAAGGGCGGGAATTTGGCTAACGAGGCCATCACCAATGGTGAGGATGGTATAGGTTTGAGCGGCTTCGGCCATGGTCATGCCCTTTTGCGCCGTCCCAATAACAATACCGCCAATGATGTTGATGAACACGATGAGTAGACCCGCAACGGCGTCCCCACGGACGAATTTGGATGCCCCATCCATCGCCCCGAAGAAATTACTTTCTTGTTCCAATTCTTTACGTTTAGTCTTGGCTTCTTCTTCGGTGAGGAGGCCACTCGATAAATCGGAATCAATCGCCATTTGTTTTCCTGGCATCGCATCCAAGGTGAAACGCGCCGCCACCTCAGCGATACGCCCAGACCCCTTGGTGATAACCACAAAGTTCACAATGACGAGGATGGCAAATACAATCCCTCCGACGACATAGGAATCTTGGATAACTAAACCACCAAAGGCAGAGATCACATAGCCCGCAGCGTTCTCGCCCTCATGTCCTTCACCCAGAATTAGGCGGGTAGAGGCGACGTTCAATCCGAGGCGAAGGGAGGTGGCAATCAAAAGAACGGTTGGAAAGGTTGAAAATTCCAACGGTTTTTGAATGGACAGCACCAACATCATAATGAAGACGGCAAACAAGATTGAAACAGATAGCCCCATATCCAACATCCATGTTGGGATGGGCAGAAGCATGAAAATAAGGATTAAGATAATGCCGAGCGCCAACACAACATCACCACGCAATATACCGTTAAAGGCAGATTTAGCTTGGCTGCCGCCTTCGGTGGCGAGCATGGTGGTTAAAAAGCTTGGTCCTGATGGAGGCGTGTCAGACATATAATATAAATGAGCCTTTATTGAGGTAGAGTCGTGCGTTATTTTGAAAATAAATACTGCTACTATACTATCGTTTTATGGGGGGAGCTGTAAACAAAATAGCGTGGTTCTTGTGTATAGTATGATAATATAACCAAGTGAATCATTTGTTTGTTTTTCAATGTGTTAGGAATACATATGAAATCTATATTACAGCTATTTATTCTAGTGAGTGTCCTGTTTATTACCGCTTGTGCGATTGAAAGCTCAGAAATGGGCGCAGGAACACCAAGTATGTTGTCTGATGATGCAACATTTAGAGAGCATTTAATCGTGCAATATTTGGCTTTAGCCAAGAGTGAGCAAGACGAAGAGTTGGATTACAAAGCGGCGCAAAACTACATGGAAAAAGTGGAACGCTTGGAAAAAGGGCGTATGGCAAGGCTCGATAATTATGAGAATTACAGCTTGGTTGATAAGGATGTATCTGAAATTAAGCAAGCACAAGATGATTTGGTGTACGCGTTAAAACATTACCGTTTAAATGAAAATCGTAAGGCGCTGGCTGTGGCGCATAGTCGGTATGATTGTTGGTTGGATCAGGCGGAAGAGGGTGACGGCACAGGAAATTGTAGGGTTGAGTTTAAACTTGCGATGAACAATCTTGCCTATCCTGTTGGAAACACAGAAAGTTTTGATAGTACGGGATGGAGCGTTTTTGAATTAGGATTTTAGTATTTGATCGCATCGTCATTGCGAACGTAAGCGAAGCAATCCATTATAACCGGGAAGTGGATTGCCGTGTCAGCCCAAAAGGGCTTCCTCGCAATGACTTAGAAAATGTTATCCCGCATCGGCGATGTCTACGCCGTCATCTTTGTAGAGGTTAAGTTTGTTACGCAAAGTACGGATGGAGATACCGAGGATTTTAGCCGCGTGAGTACGATTGCCAAGGCAATGATCGAGCGTGTTCACAATCATGTCGCGTTCAACCTCTGATATAGTTTTTCCAATCAAGCCTTCGACGCCTTGCGTGTTTTCGAGGATTTGAACATTGGCAGAGCCAACACCAGCGGGGTCGGGCGCTTGCGTTGCGACGGGGGTAGTATTGTTACTTTGTGTAAATTCACTATCTTGTAGAAAAATGGCATCGGCTTCGATGTCGGTTTCTGCGGACATAAGAATGGCGCGATGCATTGTGTTTTCCAGCTCGCGGATGTTACCACGCCAGGTGTAGGCGATAAGTTTATCAATACCTGCTTGTGAAATCTCTTTGCTCTCAATGCCGTTCACTTCCGCGAATTTCTTCACGAAAAACTTGGCCAGCTCTAATATATCCGCAGGACGTTCGCGTAAAGCGGGAAGGCGAATATTCACCACGTTGAGGCGGAAATATAAATCTTCGCGAAACTCCCCTTTGGATACAGACTCTTCCAAGTTACGGTTAGAGGTCGCGACAATACGCGTATTAACTTTGACTTCGTCGTTGCTGCCGATGCGGGTGACTTTTTTCTCTTGGATGGCGCGCAATAATTTTGCCTGTAGGAGGGGGTGCATTTCTGACACCTCATCCAGCAAGATCGTACCGCCATTGGCTTCTTCAAATTTACCAATACGTCGCGCATTGGCGCCCGTGAACGCCCCTTTTTCATGACCGAAAAGCTCAGATTCCAAAAGGTTTTCAGGGATAGCCGCGCAGTTGACGGCAATAAATGGTCCGTCCTTACGTTTTGATTTACGATGAATGAAGGCCGACATAACCTCTTTACCTGTTCCAGATTCACCAGTGATAAGGACAGTCGCCTCACTGGGCGCTATTTTTGCGGCTAAGTCCATGACGGACTTCATCGCAGGATCGCTGGCAATCATGGTGCTTTGCTCTTCGGTCACGGCCTCAAGAACGGCAGCGATGAGTTCAGCATCGGGAGGCAGGGGCACGTATTCTTTTGCGCCCGCTTCAATGGCTTTCACCGCATCACGCGCGTTTGTACCAATACCGCAGGCAACAACAGGCACATGAATGCGCTCTTTCTCTAAATTCCTGACCAGTCTGGCGATGTTTTGTTTTACATCACACATGACGACATCTGCGCCTTTACCATTACGCAAGGCGCCAACGGCTTCGATGATATCTTCACAATGGATAACCTTCGCACCGCGTTGCAGGGCAATTTTACCCGCAGTACTGATGTGACCTTCTAGCTGTCCAACAATCATTAATCTCATTTTGTCTTACTCTTTTCCTTTTTTAGGGCGTTATTTCGTTCCTAAAATATTATAAATATTTGGCGTCGCTCATGCCTACTAAAAAAGAAAAATAGAACGACAAAAAATTTTTCTTTTAAATAGGTTTAGATGTGTCTTTAATCAAAATAAGTAATCCGCTCGCTTGGGGACAGCTCAGTATTTAACAGCATTTCTAAACGGCGGGGATTATCTTGGCGGGCAATTGAAGACATGGCAATCATGACCAACGAGCGTTGAGCCGCTTCTTCATTTGAATTACGTTCCAGCTTTGCCGCCATAGGAGACAGAACGGCTGTCCCTAATATCGCGCCATAAAATGTTGTCAACAACGCCACCGCCATGGCAGGGCCAATTGTTTCAGGGTCTTGTAAGTTGGCCAGCATTTGCACAAGGCCAATTAATGTTCCAATTAATCCCATCGCAGGGGCGATTTCTGCCGCACGGCGTAATATGCTGGCGGAGCGTCTGTGACGTTCGGTTAAGGCGTCTAAGTCTTGCGCCAAGATACGCTCTATGTCTTCCACTTCGTAACCGTCTGTTACGATTTGTGCGGATTTAAACAAATGAGGGTCTTTTTTAAGTTCGCTCTCAATACTGGCCAGTGCCAAAATACCCCGTTTTTTAGCCAGTACAGCCAAATCAATTAATTGACGGGCGAATATACTTGATGATTTTCTTTTCTTAAACAAGGAATTACCAATAACGCTACTGGCATTTTGCAGCTCTTCCCATGAAAAGGATGTCGCAGTGACGGTCATTGTACCTAAGATAACAATGAGGAAAGAGGGGATGTTGAAGAAATTCGCATCACTTTGTCCGATAAGGATGGCGATGGTGATAAGGGTAAACGTAAAGAGAAGACCAAAAATTGTTGTTAAATCAAGTGAGATATCAGACGAGGAAATACGAATATTGTCGCGGAAGAAATCTGGTTCGCTGTTATTTGTATCGCTCATAATGGGATCGCCTTAACCTTATTATTTAGCTTTTGTCGGATTTAACAATCTCAGTCATTGTCACGCCAAGCTTATCTTCAACGACAACAACTTCGCCACGGGCAACAAGGCGGTTATTCACATAGATATCAATGGCTTCACCGACTTTACGGTCAAGTTCAACAACTGCGCCACGACCCAATTTAAGGAGCTGGCTCACTTGCATGCTGGAGCGTCCAAGAACGGCAGAAATTTGAACGGGAATGTCGTAAATAGCGGTCACGTCGTTGGCCATAGGCTCACCGATATCCCAATCTTTTTCCGCTGGTGTGGCACCTGCTTCGCCCATGATTTCGTTATAACTTAAGCCACCGTCATCACCAGACGCCTTGCCTTTTTCGGTATCAGCCGTTTTTTTAACGTCTTCGTTATTATTTGTATCGTCAGTCATTTAGCGTCTCCAATAAAACAAAGCTATGAACTTTATGTGCGGATCCTTAATATAGGTAAGAATCAATTATCTCATTGTTACTTATAGCATTTTTTTTAAACTGCGTCTTGTTCATTTTCATCTTTATCATCAGATGAAACGTCATTTTGAGCGGTTTTTTCCAGTTGTAGCGCAGTATCAGGCACGGTTTTGCTTTTAATAAGCTTTTCCAGTTTGTCTTTTATGCTTGCCGCTGTTTGCTCTGGATTGCGTATCATGCCCCCATCTGCCCATTCAATCTTACACGCACCAATTTGTAGGTCATCATTGGGCAGGACTTTATAGTTAGGGGCGCTGTCTTTATCACGCCAGATCGTGTTGATAAACGCATCAATTTCGGTAACGCATTCCGCGGAGACCTCTATCTTTATTTCTGACTGGTTTCCTTGTTTAAGAAGTTCTTCTTTAAGAACGCCTTTTAACGCCTCCATACCCAGTAAATTTTGCAGGGTAGGCGCTGTTTGTTTTAAAATCTCAAGGCAGAGCTTTAAGGATTCTTCTTCATATTGTTTTTCACGATAGGTTTCTGCGGCATAAAGCGAAGAAAATTCTTCCGCTATTTTATTGAGTGTTTCGGCAACACGTTCTTCACGAGATAGTTTTTCTTCGTTACGCCCTTGCGCCATACCATTTGAATGGGCAACGGCGCGGGTCGCATCCATTTCATCCTCGCTAAACATTGGCGGAGGAGGCTCTATTTCAATCTCTTCTTCGATGATAGGTTCAGGTTCGTTAGGCGTGTCGAAATTATTCAGATCGAACAGAAATTTTTTCTTATCATTACTCAACTTTTTTAACCGATACCTTTATGTTTTTTATAGAGATTAATAAATTAACTCATCTTCTTCTGTACCGCTGGCGATTGTGATTTCACCGCGCGCTTCTAGGTCTTTGGCAATGCCTACAATATATTGCTGTGACTCTTCCACGTCTTTCAAACGCACAGGGCCCATTGCGGCCATGTCTTCTTTCATAATCTTAGAGGCGCGCTCTGACATATTAGAGAAGAAAAGATCACGAATGGTTTCTGTCGCTCCCTTAAGGGCGGTTGGCATTTTTTCTTTATCACAAGCGCGTATAAGCGTTTGGATAGAGGCGGGGTCAAGCCCTTGTAAATCATCAAAAGTAAACATAAGTCCGCGAATTTTTTCAGCGCTTTCAGGGACCGTTTTCTCCAGCATATCCATGAAGTTTTGTTCGGCGGTGCGGTCAAAGTTATTAAAGATGTTAGCCATCATTTCGTGGCTGTCATGGCGGGCGGTACGCGCCAAGTTCGACATGAATTCTGTTCTTAACGTGCGCTCAACGTCATCCAGTACATCGCGTTGCACGGCTTCCATGCGCAACATACGATGAATGACTTCTAAGGCGAAGTTATCAGGTAGTATAGCCAATACACGGGCGGCATGATCGACGGATATTTTTGACATCACAACGGCCACGGTTTGTGGATATTCTTTTTGTAGAAAGTTTGCCAAGATATCTTCGTTTACGTTGGTCAATTTCTCCCACATGGTACGACCCGCAGGGCCGCGAATTTCCTCCATAATGCTTTCAATTTTATCGGGACTCATCCCAGCTTTTGCTAATAGA
Organism: uncultured Alphaproteobacteria bacterium; assembly: GCA_937941545.1. Classification (GTDB taxonomy): domain Bacteria; phylum Pseudomonadota; class Alphaproteobacteria; order Micavibrionales; family Micavibrionaceae. Next base: position 10,847 of record CALDHI010000135.1, on the reverse strand, counting down.
CGCTGGGTGCTTTCTTGTGTTCCCACGAGCGAGTTTGAACCACTCATTTGTTCTGCAAAATCTAGGAAGAGGCGTTCTACTACGCTTGAATCAACTTTACCCAATCCCGCCATAGTTTGGGATAGTTCAAGGATTTCTTCGTCATCCATATGTTCGAATAATTTAGCCGTGTATTCTTCGCCCAAAGACAACATAAAGATGGCGGCTTTTTCCGTTCCGTTTAAGGTTCTATAATCTTCACGTATCCGCATCGACATATTAAGTTATTCCTGTACCCTTATTTAAATTAATCTTCAGCCATCCATCCACGAATAACCGAAACGGTTTCATCTGGATAGTTCTCTACAATATCTTCAATTTTCTTAACGGACGCTGCTTTAACCTTACCTTGAATTGATTTCATATCAATCATAACATCATCCCCATTTTCATCGCCCATTGGTGTGGGTTCGAACTCATCAGGGCCCGTTAAAGCAGGTTTCATGCCGCCTGTCAGAAGTTCGGTTTCTAACTCTTCTTCAGGTGTTTTATTTTCTTCTAACGCAAGCAGACGGCTTACCATAGGTTGGATCACAAGAAGAAGCACTAAGATAATTAAGATGGCCAATGTAATGATTTCGGCGGTATCCAATAGCTGATCTTTGTCAAAGCCAAATAAGGTGTTGTCGTAAGCGTCTTCGCCAGTTTCAACTTGGGCGAATTGCATGTTTACAACTTCTAATGTGTCACCGCGGTTTGCCTCATAGCCAATGGCGGAGCGCACCAAGGCGGCAATGTTATCTAGTTGTTCTTCGGTACGGGGAACATAGACATTTTCACCAGCTTCGTTGGTTGTGTAAGTTCCATCGACAAGAACAGCAACAGAAAGACGTCTAACTTCACCTGTTTCACGCACCATTTGACGCGTTGTCTTGCTGATTTCAAAGTTTGTTGTTTCTTCAGTACGGTTTGATTCCAACGAGGGCGCTTGGTCAAAGAATAAATCGTTTCCAACGGCAGGAAGGTTATTCTCGACGGAGACATTCTTTTGATCTTGGTCACGCTCAGTATTATTTTCTTCGATTGTTTGGACGGAACGTGCAACTTGCGTTTCTGGATCGTATAACTCTTCGTTAGTGGTCATGCGGTCAAAGTTTAAATCAGCGGATACCGTCGCGCGTACATTCCCATGCCCAACGGTGCGTCCAAGTAAGTCTTCAATAGCGCGCGTAAGGCGCTGCTCATACTTAATACTGGCTTCTTCCGCTTTCATGCTGGCCATATTTTCATTGTCTTCTTCACCGCGCGCTAGCATTTTTCCCGTTTGGTCAATCAAGGAAACTTTCTCTGCCTTAAGTTCCGGTACGGCATTGGCGACAAGAGATTGAATGGCCATGATCTGGTCTTTGCTAAGCTGCTGTCCTGAGCGCATACCTAAGGCAACACTTGCTGTTGCTGGGCGGCTCTGACGGCTGAAAAGCTGGCGCTCTGGGAAAACGATATGTACACGTGCGGAGCGTACAGGATCAAGCGCAGAAATTGTGCGTGATAATTCACCTTCAAGTGCACGCACTTTATTCAGGTTCACAATATCGTTCGTTGTACCAAATCCAGATTTCTCATCAAAAAGCTCATAACCTAAAGAGCCACCATTGGGGAGGCCTGATTCTGCAAGCAACATCCGCGCACGGCCAACGTCTGTGTCGGTTACAGTGACGCGTGAGCCGTCTTCGGATACTTGATATAAGATTTCGTTTTCTTCTAATTGCGCAGCAATAGAAGAGGAATCGGCAGTCGATAAATCATCGTAAAGCAAGCTGTAGCTGGGGGTGGAGACCTTTAGAGAAATGAATACAAAAAAGGTAAGCAGCAAAAACAACAACCCTCCCATGATGGCCAATCTTGTAGGGCCTAACTGTCTTAATGTCTCTAGAAAACTATTCACGCCAACAAATCCTTATTTCTTACAATGAAGAGAGTGAATAGCAGAAACCCATTACGATTTTGTCTTGAAGAACAAAAAGTTTAGGGGGCAATCACTCGAATATTAAATAATAACAAACTTTACACCTTATATTATACCTTTTTTTACTTTCATTGCCTACATATGATTTATGCAATTTATATGACTACTAGCAAATAGAGGTTTAAGGTGAAATAGTAGAATAAATGTTAACGATTTGTTAATATTTATTCTTTATATTCAATGTCTTAGTATGTTGTGTTTTTGTAAGTTTTCTATTTGTGTTTGACGGATATCTTTGTGTTAGGTATGGAATTTCTTGACATAGTGCTGTCGATTCGTGTAATATAAAGATAGGGTAAAGTATTAGGGTACTTTAATTTTAGGGAATATAACAATGATTGAAGCTATAAATTCAGTTCTATCAAATGTTGCAGTTAATCGCGGAGCGGTCGAACAGCAATCTTCATCACGCGTGTTTGCGGCCAACCCCGAAAGAAAGCAAGAAGCAGCTCAGGCCAAAGCGCCTTATGTTAGCCCAGCTATCTCTATTGATAAGCAATCCAGTAAAGCTATTATTCAAATACGTGATTCAGACACAGGCGACGTCGTTCGCCAATTTCCTACGGAAGGGCAACTTAAAGCCTACCGTACAGCACAAGAGTTTTCTGAGCGTCAAAAAGCCTCAACTGAGACACAAGTTCGTGAAGCAACGGGGAGCATCAATGCCTCTGCGTCAAGTGATGTAGATGTACCAGCAATATCAGAAAGCTCCGCATCATCATCGCAACCTGCGCCACAAACGACATCTGTCCGCACGGAAGCTTAGTTTTCTTTTAATATAAATTAAATAAGTGAATCGCTATCTGCATTGGAGCGCTTTTTTATTGTTGCATAATCTAGGCCGAAGTTGTGATGCCTGATTTATTTTCTTTTGAGGACGCTGTGTCTTCTTGGGATTGATCTGATGGTGAGGCAACGCCTCCTTTTTGTTTTTGCATTAATCCTGCCGCAATCTCACGGTTGATACTGATAAGGACGTTTAGTTTATCCTTTTCAGGTTTAGCTAAAATGTCTAACTCACGTTTAAAGACAAAATTGGCTAGGTTAACAATATTTGAGCGTAAATCATTAGGTCTATCGCCTTCGGTGTTTTCAAGTGCTGTATCGTAAAACATCATCCATATTTGACGATTGTATTTTAAGGTCTCTTCCAATACTTCGGGAGTAATTTTATCCCAATCATTTTGCATGTCATTTAAAAAGCGTGCAGATTTCAGCAAAACATGCGCCTCTAATTCACGCTGGTCTGGTGTGTTCTTTTGTACATTTGTTCCGTAAACGCCTGCCGCGGAGGCATGTGCCGTATCGTTTTGATTATCCTGCTGTGACATGATCTATGAGATCCTTTTCAAGTTGAATGAGTTCTTTAGCCTGCTTCATCGCTTTGTAGTACATGCCCTCGATAATTTTTTCATTAATATCAAGAAACATGAAGCTTAGCTTCGGTGCGGCGTGTTGTATTTCTTTAACAACCGCGAAATATTTATCAATATATTCTGTGGGGTTGCGTGCCAAATACATGCATTGAATGAGGAAGTATGCCTTTTTACAGGGGGTGTCTGCGTTCTCTTCTTTCATGACGTCTTTTTCACGTAAAATAGCTGCTTCGCCAGATATGTGGAGGCGGGAGCGGTGGGAGTCATTGGTGACAACGGCGCTGCCGATGAGGATTTTTTCGCCTGGTTTTAGGTCAATTACAAGAGCCATGGATTTCTTCCTTTGTTATTAATGGTGACATTCTTCACATTTACTTATTAGTATAATATAAGATTCCTTATAAATTGTTAAGAGATATTATAAAAAGGTAGAAAAGTATGCTTATGCAATAAAGTAATTATCTCTATTCAATGTAAATAATTCAAATCATATTTATATTATAGAATATAGATTTCGTCTCGCAAGGATGGGTTGATGATCTTAAAAATTTTCAACTATGGCAACGGCAAGTTGTAGAGCAATAAAAAAACCAGCGAATAAGTCGCTGGTTTTCAAAAATAGGCTTGTCACCCTTACTAAAATAAATTCTAACCGTGAACTGGTAAAGTAAGCCCCATCCTTTAAGGGGAGGGAGCTTAAATTTTCTTAGAATAATCTTAGAACAGATTGTTGTGACTGTGCAGCCAAGGATAGGGCAGTTGTACCCAATGCTTGTCTTGTCTGTAGCGCTAACAAGTTTGCACCTTCTTCGTTCTGATCAGCAACGACTAGGTCATCTGCACCAGATTGAAGCGTATTAATTGTTTGCTCCGTGAAGTCTTGACGGAATTGAACAATTGATAAGTCATTCGCGATTGATTGACCAAAGTTTCTAACGTCTCCAACAGCTTCTCTAATTGAACTAATTGAGTCAGATACTGACGCTGCATTTGTGAAGTTACCTTCTTCAATACCAAGACCAATTGCTGTGAAGTCAACGCCTTCTGTTTCTAGCGTGTTATCACGATCTTCGTTAAAGAAGCTCGTTAGATTATCACCAGAAAGAAGGTTTACGCCACGGTAGTTTGAGTCTTCAACCAACTGGTCGATTTGCTCACGCACGTTGTTGTAATCTTCTTCATATTGGTCAACGTCAGGATTAACGCCATCGAAAGTGAACTGTTCACTTTTACTGTTACCAGCCAACGCTGCATCGGATGCACCGCCACCGAAGCCGAAGCTTGTTGTCGAAGCCGCATTATCGTTAAATTGCAACTCAACTTGGCCAACAGTATCATCAAACGAAAGCTCAATTTGACCAGTCTCTGTATTGAAAGACGCTTCAACTTCACTCAAACCTGAGTTGTTAACACGGTCAATAACATCTTGAACTGTATCTGTTGCAAGAACTTGACCAAGGTCTGTTGTTTCGCCATCAATCGTTACTTGAAGGTTAATGTCACCACCAGCCGCAAGGTAACCAGCACCAGTACCAGCTGTTGCATCTAATGTAGCACTTGCTTCAAATTTTCCGTTGACTTGGTCAGCAGCAGAAGTACCAGAATATAGTGTGTTTCCAGCAATTGCTGTACCACCGGCACTAAATGTACCTAGGCCATCATCTTCAGCACCAGCGATAGTATCAAGACCAAGAGCTGAGAAGCCAGCTGTTGATAAAGCTTGTCCAACAACTTGAGCTGAACCAGTAGGCTCAACATTACTGATTCTGATAGAGGCGTTTTCATTTACAGAAGCGATTTCAAGTTGACCCGCGCTTGTTACACGTGCTGTTACAACCTCACCGATGTTAGTTCCTGATCCTGATCCTGCTTGTTCTGTATTAATAGCAGAGACTATATCATCAACATTCTCGCCAGCAGCGATAGTAATGGTAAGGTCTGTAGAAGTACCGTCTTGTTGTGTAACTTGAATATTAAACTGGTCACCAGCGTTAATAACGCCGCCGCCTTCAACGGTTGTTAGATCAGATGTTGATGTTAAGTCAACATCGCCACGTACTCTTGAAAAACCTTCTGACGAGCGAATTTCTGCTTGTGCTTCTAAGGCAATTGATTCAGCTTGATCAAGTAATTGACCAAGTGACTCAGCACCTGTGTTAGCTTGCTCAATTGTACGAATAGATTGTGAAATACCATCAAGAAGACGCGTAAGGTCACTTGCACGGTTGTTCAACGACTGCGCGGTGAAAAAGCTTTGTGGATTGTCCAAAGCTGAATTAACTTTAAGGCCAGTTGATAAACGCAACTGAGCCGTATCGATATTTCTTTGAGTGCTTTGAAGTGATAATAGGTTGTTCCGCAATGCGGATGATAATACGACATCTGAGGACATCTTGTTTCTCCTTTACTAGGTTAATGTTTTGCATACTGCAATTCGAACCAATACTTGTTCCGAACATATTAATGATACAACAGTAATTCTTAATATTAAGTTAATATTATCACATGGATTAGGTTAATTTAATAAAAAAATTAAAGTTATAAAGACTTTAAGCCTCCCGAACGGCGACTTGTTGAAACCATGATACATGATATAAGCCATTCATGAAAGCATAAAGTAACCGCAAGGAGATTTCTCACATTCGTTCGAAATGACGAGGAAAGGAAGCGTAGCGCGTTTACGCGCCTGAGCGCACTTCAATTATAAAGCGTAGCGCGTTTACGCGTCTGAATGCCTTATATAATAAGTCGTAATGCGCTTGCGCATCTGAGGCCCTATAAATAAGTAAACCCCGGACGGCTTGAATGGGGGCTGTCCGGGGCGCTTACTTACTGAGGGGTCTAGTTTATCGATATCCTATCGAAGTCTCAGTAAATCCTCTGTCATCTGATCAACGGTGGTGACTACCTTGGTATTTGCCGAATAGGCCCGTTGGGTGATGATTAACTTTGTAAACTCATCGGCCAAATCCACGTTGGATTGTTCGATGGATGCAGTTTCAAGAAATCCTGCCTGTGAGACGCCTGCTTCCTGCAGTAATGGTGTTCCTGACTCTGCGCTTTCCACATACGAGGTAGCAGAAATTTCTTGCAGATTAGTGGCACTAGGAAATGTCACAATTGGCAATTTGTAGAGTCTTGAGAGTGTTCCGTTAGAGAATCGTGCATTCACGAACCCTTCTCGGTCAATTTCAAGACCTGTTTTCAGTCCAAGCTCCGCACCGTTTTGCGATGCAACGCTTACATTATAAAGCCCAGCAAATTGGGAGAAGCCATTAATATTAATATCAATGTTCTGCTCTTCTGAGCCGTTGCCCCAATCGACGTTACGTAGTTCAATGTCAACATTTCCTTCGATATCCGCTTGGGCGTTTAATGTTCCGTCACGGTTGAAGTTAATGAAACCTTGGGTGAGGGGTTCTGCACCGCCGGGGCCAATAACATTCACCTGCCACCAACCGCGTGAGTTGTAGGCGGAAGAGATCGGTAATGTGTAAGGGTCAACCGCAACATCTGGGTAAACAGGGTTATCAAACCCAGCTTGTGTTTGGTTGTCTTGTGGTAACGTTCCCGCAGGTGTTACTGTTGCACCAGAGGCGATAACCAGATCATCCAAGATTGTACTCGCACCTACATTTGTTAATGTAAGCGGTTGTGTTGGATCAATCGCCTGAACAACAAGCGTACCTTCTGAATCTAAGAAAGCTTCTGCAAAAGGAAGTCCTCCACCATCAACGGCATCATTAATACCATTAAGAATGTCTTTAATTGTTGTGACGTTATCAATTGAGCCACCAAGGGGAACGGCAACTGTTGTTCCGCCCACATCAACAGTGAACGTATCACCAGCCGTAATAGAGAGTGGCGGATCACTTAGAAGCTGTGCTTCTTGCAAGTCACTAATCGCAGATGTTGTTACGGCTTGTGGACCATGAACTTTAATATATTCAAACGTCAAATCTTGCGCCGAACCCAATGAATCATAAACACGTAATGTACGGGAATAATCAACTTGTGAAGGGAAAGGGACAACTTCTTCATCGGGTGCAATTGCACCGTAAGCAACCGCCTTACTGATTTCATCAGCGTCAAGGTTAAGCCCCAAAGTACCTTCGGTTGTTAAACGCGATTGACCCGCAGCCAAGCTTACATCCACAGGGACAAGCGCAGAAACGTCTGGGTTAAATACAGTTGTATTTGCTGGATTGTTTGGATCTTGGTCTGCGGCATCAACAGGCCATCCGTAAAGATACATACCTGCTGAGTTTTGCAAGACGCCATTTTCATCTTCGTTAAATTGACCGTTTCTTGTGAATTTAAAATCACCTTGTAAATCAAGTGTGTTTTCAGAGCGCACAGTAAACATACCATCGCCCGCAATTGCCACATCCAAGCTGGAGCCTGTTTGAGCAATCTGACCTTGTTGGTCAACTTGTTGTATTCTGTTCACAGTCACCGCACCAGGTGAGTAACGCGCCGAAGCGGACTCAACGGTAACTAGAGCGGCAAAAGCAGCTTCTGAGCGCTTGTACCCTGTTGTGTTTACGTTCGCGATATTGTTTGAAATAATCGCTGTCGCTTGTGATTGGGCGCTAAGCCCTGACACTGCTGTATATAATGCTCCGAATAAGCTCATTGTTACCTCCTGAAAGTTGTGTAGCTGTAATTAATTTGTATGTTTGTTGTGGTTGTGTTCATTTTTATGAACGTTAAAATTGGTTTATATTGCTGGTTAGACGGTTGTGTCATCCGCACCTCCATCTTCTTCGGTTGAGGCTGTCTCATCCTCTTCTGGTGTAACAGCACTTAAAATATCTGTAATTGCAACGGCACGTTCACCGACGAGGGCATAGACAATGCCATCTTGTTGCTCAATTCCTTTGACGCGTGATTGCACCACGGTCGTTGTGTTAACGGGGTCTTCATCCACATCAAGGGAGTCAACACGAACAACATACGTGCCTGTCGGCATTTCATTGTTTAATAGATCACGGCCATTCCACTCAAATGTGTGGGCTCCAACACCTTTTTCAGCATCAACACTTTGAATAAGTTGCCCAGATTCATCGAAGATATTAATCTTAGAAACTGACGCGTTCCCATCAAGGGAGTAACGAATAGTTGAATCCTCGCCTTGCTCATGAGCAATTTCGGCGCTGACATATTCTACATCAAGTCCTACATATCCAAGGGCGGATGTTGCCGCACCATTTAATTGTAGGCTCAGTAGGTCATCAAGTTTTGAGTTGGTATTAATACCTTGCTCCACTTGAGAGAATTGAACAAGCTGGTTGGTAAATTCATTTGAATCAAGAGGGCTTAAGGGGTCTTGGTTTTGAAGTTGTGTGGTCAAAAGTGTCAGGAACTGGGTAAAATCTTCTGCTAGCGAAACAGATTGTTGCGTCGTTTGCGAAGCTTGTACGGCCTGTCCTGAAGTTGTTACATCTGATACCATGATCTTGTCTTTCTGTTGTCTACTCTTGCTCTTACGCTATTATGTTGTAACGAACATGCCCGCTTTGTGGGTCGATGTTCCAGTCAATGTTGGTCTCAATAATTTCGATACCATCGTCATCTCCATTATGTCTTGCATTTTGCGTGCCACTATTGCCGTCACGGCCATTATTTTCCGAACCGAAGCCATAATCTTCCTGCGCCAATTCAAAATTCATCGCGCTGGAGTCTGTATCCAAGCCAGCATTTTGTAACGCACGCTCTAAGGCGGCCTGATCACGCTGTAACATTAATAATGTTTCATTCTTTTCGGCGACAATGAAGGTGGTTACTTTTTTGTCGTTTCCAAATTCCATGCGTACTTCAACACGGCCTAATTCTGGTGGATCAAGTTGCAAAGTAATTTGTTTTGCTTCACCGCCACTTGCGACGCGCTTCATCTGCGCGGCAACCATGTTTGTTCCTGGATGGGGTTGATGGGCACTTTGTGCCATCGTTGTTGTATGCGCGGCCAACATTGTTTGTGTAAACGGCGCACCTGTTTGAATATCAAACCCTAAAGCTTCGCTTAAGGCGTTATTTGTAAAGGACATATCGTTGAAGTTTAAGGGAGAGCTTGCATCAAACGAAAATGTAGGCGGTAGTGTCGCGACGCTTTGCATTTTATCAGCAAAGGAAATTTGTGCGACGGTGTTTTTCGTATTTATGTTTTTCAGGCTGTCATTAATAAGGGCACCTTTACCAAATAAATTTTGGAACTCTGCATTGCTTATGTTCTGGGGAAGGGGGAGACCCTCCTCCGTGGCGCTCGTGCTTGTGCTGCCATTTACAGGAACAAGACCAATATTACTTTGGGTTGCTGCGGTTGATAATGCGCCAATTACATCGGCTATATCCGCGCTTTTCTTATTGTTATCTTGAACAATTTTTTGCGTTACATCATTGAGCGTCACGCCTGTATTGTTTTTATTTGGATCAATGATATTTTGTGTTTCTTTATTTTCTGCTAATCCGCGTAATAATAGATTTAAGGCATCTGGTGAGGATAATTCTTCAGCTTCTTTTGTGTTGGGCACAGGGATAATATTACCAACCCCTGCGATTAAATCTTCGACTGTTAATTTACGACCAAGCTTCGTTTCAACTTCATCAATACGGTTTGTAATCTTTGTAAATTCAGCAGGATTTAATCCTGTTGCAATCAACAGTTTAAACGGGACTTCGTCTTCATTAAAGTCACCTGTACGAAAAGCATCAAGGCTAGATTCTAGTGTTTCTAAGCGTTGACTTAAACGTGATATTAAATCCTCAATGGTTGCATTACTACCATCTATCTCTTGTGGTAATCCGCTTGTTAAATGGTCAATCATTTTTGTTAATTGTGCTGCGCGGTTTTCTTCTGTTTGAACCAATTGCTCAATTTTTAATTCACTGATTTTTTCATCGAAAGTTTTATCAGCATCTTGCCCCAATAAACCCAATTGCAATAACGCCAAATCAACAGTTTCTTTTTTTGTGCTTTCTTCTAAAACTGTTTCATCTGAATTTAATAAGCCTTCTTCACTGGTCGTGCCATCTTGCGCTAGGTTGCCCAATAGGGCATCCCAGAACGCTTTGTTATCAATGTTGTTTAAGCTTTTTAAACCACCTTCATCACCTGTTTCAGGTTTGATGTTTGTTGTGACCGCATCGGCGTTTGTTTGTCTAACTTGTGTTACAAAAAAGTTTAAGTCCATAAAGGTTTCTCCTTAAATAATATTTTTTTAAATTACGCAGATTCACTGATGCCGATTGTGCCGCCGCCTGCGGATTGCATACGCCCACTGGCGCCATAAATAATTTGTCTATCTCTGCGGGCTGTTTCACGTGCCGCTTCCATGATTCTATCGCTTAAGCGTTTCATACCGTTCTTCATGCGGCTGATGGCGGCATGGTTGTCCGCGGCAATTTCACCAAATTCATTACGTAGAATTTCAAGGCGATCTTTGATCGCTTCATTCGCCGTTTTTAAT
>CALDHI010000134.1 GCA_937941545.1 uncultured Alphaproteobacteria bacterium | reverse complement strand
CAGATGGTAAAACCACACATTGCGATTATTACAACAGTCGCGTCGGTACATATCGAAAATTTTGATGATGGCATGGATGGTATTGTAAATGCCAAGGCGGAGATTTTTGACGGTGTTGTTGAAGGCGGCGATGTCATCCTTAATCATGACAATGACTCTTACGAAACGCTAAAAGAAAAAGCTTTGGCGAAAGATTTAAAAGTTTATAGCTTTGGCGATGATAAAAATGCCAGCGCCTATATCGTTGATTGTTTAGAAGCCGCAAATGGGTCACGCGTGAAGGCTAATATTGCAGGGGAGAGTGTCACCTATACTTTACAAATTGCGGGGCGTCATATCGCGCATAATTCATTGGCGGTTTTATTGGCTGTAAAATTAACAGGCGGCGATATTCAAAAGGCGGCTAAATCACTAGGAAAACAACAACCGATTATTGGTCGTGGTAAGCGCGAACTTATTAACCTAGATATAAAAGACAATCCAATCACGTTGATTGACGAAAGTTATAATGCTTCCCCCATTGCGATGAATGCCGCATTCAAAGTGTTGGCACTGATTGACCCAGGTCGCGGTGGACGCCGTATTGCCGTACTGGGTGATATGTTGGAGCTGGGTAAAGATAGCGGTAAAATGCACGCAGATTTGGCATTGCCGTTAAAGGCCGCCAATGTTGATTTGGTTTATACGTGCGGTCAAAATATGCGTAAATTATATGAACAATTGCCCGCCAATCAACAAGGGGCGCATAAAGCGACCAGTGATGAGTTGGCGCAAATTGTCCCCGATGTCTTAGTACCGGGCGATGTTGTTATGGTCAAAGGATCATTGGGCAGTAAAATGGGAACAGTCGTCGAAGCGCTCCGCGCCCTACCTAGAAAAATTCAAGCCAATAAGGAATAGTCATTATGCTTTATCATCTTCTTTATCCTCTTGCCGAAGACTTCGCGATATTTAATTTATTTCGCTATATCACGTTTCGGACAGGGTGCGCGGTTATAACGGCGCTGGTTATTGGTTTTATTATTGGCCCAGCCATTATTAAATGGCTCAAGAAAAAGCAAGGCGATGGGCAACCTATCCGCAGTGATGGCCCTGAAACGCATTTTAAAAAAGCAGGAACGCCTACAATGGGCGGGTTGATGATTTTGATTTCTGCGGGAATTTCGGTTTTGCTTTGGGCGGATTTAACCAATCCTTACGTGTGGATTATTGGTGGTGTGATTGTAGCCTTCGGTTTAATTGGCGCGGCAGATGATTACGCGAAATTAACCAAACGAAGCCATGAGGGGATATCGGGTAAGATACGCCTGATGCTAGAATTTTCAATTGCGTTTGTCGCAGTGGCGGCGTACATCCATTTCACCACAACGGATATCGCGACAGGCTTGGCAATACCCTTTATGAAAGATTTCCTTTTGCCGTTGGGCATCATGATGATTCCGTTTGGCATGTTGGTGATTGTTGGCGCATCAAACGCAGTGAATTTAACTGATGGTTTAGACGGCTTGGCAATTGTCCCTGTAATGATTGCGGCGGCGTGTTATGGCTTGATAAGTTACCTTGTTGGCAATGCGTTATTTTCTGATTACTTGGGCATTCAATTTGTACCGGGCACGGGCGAGCTAGCGATTATTTGCGGCGCGTTGATTGGCGCAGGCATGGGATTTTTATGGTTCAATGCCCCACCTGCGATGGTTTTTATGGGCGATACAGGCTCGTTATCTATGGGTGCGGGACTGGGCGCGATGGCGGTGGTTGTGAAGCATGAATTGGTATTGGCGATTATCGGTGGTTTGTTCGTGCTGGAGACATTATCTGTGGTCATACAAGTTGTATCATTCAAACTAACGGGAAAGCGCGTATTCCGCATGGCGCCAATCCATCATCACTTTGAGAAAAAGGGATGGTCAGAGCCGACAGTTGTTATCCGCTTTTGGATTATCGCTGTTATCTTGGCGCTTGTCGGATTATCAACCTTAAAACTTAGATAAGACACCATGATTGATTTATCCGCTTATGCTCAAACTTTAGAACACAAAAAAGTCGCCGTCTTCGGATTGGGGCTGTCTGGCTTGGCGACGATTGAGGCGCTCTTAAACGCCAAAATTTCGGTCACGGCATGGGATGACAACGCGGATAATAAAAACAAAGCGCAAGCGTTAGGCGCGGATATTGAAGACCTAACAACTATTGATTTAACGAATTTTGATTTCCTGCTTCTTGCCCCTGGTGTGCCTTATACCTACGAGCCGCATGATGTTGTGGCGAATGCCCAAAAGCATAACCTTGAAATCATTGGTGATTTAGAATTATTGCATCGTAGCGCGCACGGCATTAAGATTGTCGGCATTACAGGCACGAATGGTAAATCTACTGCAACGGCTTTATTGACACATACTTTAAACGAGTGCGGTGTAAAGGCAGTTATGGGGGGCAATATCGGCAAGGCCGTGATGGCATTGGATATGTCCGACTTAGATGTTTTGGTACTAGAAATTTCTTCCTATCAAATGGATTTATGCCCCAGCTTTCGCCCTGATATCGCGATGATACTCAACATCTCCGCAGATCATTTGGATCGGCATGGCAGTATGAAAGCCTATGTTGATGCGAAAAAGAAAATCGTTGAGGACGAAGGGGTTGCCGTCATTGATATAGACGATGATTTCACAATGAGCATTTTTGATTCCGTATTTTGTGCAGGAACACGAAAGATTAAACCTGTTTCTGTGAAGGGTGAAATCCCTGAAGGCCTTTTTGTAAAAGATAATATTTTAAAACGTAATAAAGGCGGTAAGAACAATGTTATTGGCGCTCTGAATGTCATGCCTATGTTAAAGGGACTTCATAACCAACAAAATATGGCATGTTGTTATGCGGTGGCGAAAGAGTTTGAGCTTGATGATCAAGACATCTTGCGCGGATTTACGTCTTATGCGGGATTGCCTCATCGTCAATATCAGGTCGCGTCTTGCGATACCGTGACTTATATTAATGACAGCAAAGCCACCAATGCCGAAGCCGCCGCAAAGGCGCTGGCGGCGTTTGATACAATCTATTGGATTATCGGTGGACGCGCAAAGGCCAGCGAAGGCAAAACGGGTCTTGAAGGATTAGAGATTTTTAACAATAAAGTTGTGAAAACCTATGTGATAGGGGAAGCGCAAGACAGCTTCGCGCCATGGCTTGTCTACCATCATTTTAATTTTGAAAAATGCGGTGATTTAGAAACTGCTACGCGCAACGCGCACAGGGATGCTCTGCAATCAGATAAAGAGTGCGTCGTCTTATTATCACCCGCCTGTGCATCATGGGATCAATTTGCATCTTTTGAAGCGCGCGGTGATTTATTTTCTAAAACAGTATTAGAGTTGCTGGATAAGGACGCATAGGATGGGATATTTCTCACGAACCAATACGTCCTTGGCGGCCCGATGGTGGTGGACGGTTGATCGCGCCTTATTGGCGATGATTGGTATCATTATAATATTCGGTATTGTCTTGGTGATGGCGGCCAGCCCCCCTGTGGCGATGCGTATTGGTTTGGATGAATATCATTTCTTTATTCGTCATATGATGGTTTTGGTGCCGTCAGTTGTCATTATGTTGATCATCTCATTATTGGATATCCGAAATATCTGGCGCTTGGCGGCGTTGATGCTGGCGGGCAGTTTTGTTTGCCTTGTCTATGTGCTTGGATTTGGGGTTGAAATTAAAGGAGCGCAAAGATGGATTCACTTGCCGGGATTTTCTCTCCAACCCAGTGAGTTTGCCAAGCCTGCCTTTATAGTTGTGGCAGCATGGTTTGTGGCCAAACAGAAAGACAAAAAAGAATTTCCAGGAATTAAAGTAGCCGCCATTCTATACGGTGTCTTGGCATCCCTGTTAATCCTGCAACCTGATATGGGGATGACGTTTATTGTGACCTCTTGTTTCGTTGCGATTGTTTTTATGGCGGGTATGCCGCTTAGAATTATCGTCCTGCTCTCTGGTTTTGCCGTTGTTGCGGCAACTATCGCTTATTTCACCCTGTCACACGTGCAAAGCCGTGTTGATAGATTCTTAAACCCAGAAAGCGGCGATACCTTTCAAATTGAAAAGTCATTAGACGCCTTTAAAAATGGTGGTATATTTGGAACTGGGCCTGGGCAAGGTACAGTAAAGTTAAAAATTCCTGATGCACATGCAGATTTTATTTTTTCAGTTGCGGGGGAGGAGTTAGGGTTATTTTTTGTCGTAATTTTAGTTGCCCTATTTGGAGCGGTTATCCTCAGAGGCTTCAGCCGTATTATGGACAGTGAGAACATGTTTGTTATATTGGCGGCAGGCGGATTACTCACCATGTTTGGTTTACAAGCCCTCATCCATATGGGGAGCGCACTAAGCTTATTGCCCACAAAAGGCATGACCTTGCCTTTTATTAGCTATGGTGGGTCTTCTTTATTGTCGATGAGCGTTGCATTTGGTATGGTGCTTGCGCTAACTAGGCGACAAACAAGAAGTGGTATTGCACAAGCAGGCCTATCTGTATAAAGTCTTTAGCATAATTATACCCCTTATTATGAAAGATAGACTTTGATGTCAGATAAAACTAAAGACGTTGAGACAAGCAAATCAGTTGAGCAACCTAATGAAAATTTGAGCAAGCAAATCCTGATTAGTGCAGGGGGAACAGGCGGACATATGTTCCCAGCCGAAGCCTTAGCGCGTGATTTAATTGGACGCGGTTACCGCGTGGCGTTGGCAACAGATGCACGAGGTCGAAAGTACGAGCCTTTTGCAGATGGTGTTCCTGTTCATGTCCTGAAATCTGGCGCGATGAAGGCGGGGATTGTGGGTAAGGTTCAATCTGTTATCGCCATGGGTGTTGGTGTTTTACAAGCTAAAAAATTGGTTGATAAACTAAAGCCGTCAATCGTGATTGGTTTTGGCGGATACCCTTCTTTTCCTGCGGTCTATGCGGCGCAAAAGAAAAATATTCCAACGATTATCCATGAATCAAACGCTATCCTTGGTAAAGCTAATGCGATGCTAGCGCCCAAGGCTGACCGTATTGCGGTGGCTTGGGATGATATGGCGAACATGAAAGAAAGCGATTCTGTCAGGACAATCGTAACGGGTAATCCTGTGCGCCCTGATATTGCCGCGCTTTATAACAAACCTTATCCCGCGTTAGAGCAAGATGGCGTTTTGCGTATCTTTGTCATGGGTGGATCACAAGGCGCAAGCGTCTTTGGAGAAATCCTGCCCGCCATGGCGGCGAAATTATCGGATGCGCACAAGGCACGCCTTGAAATCGTGCAACAATGCCGCGAAGAAAATATTGAAAATGTCCGCGCAGCCTACGCCGCGATTGGCGTAAAGGCAGATCTACGCACCTTTATTGATAATGTCGCGGAAGAGCTTGAAAAATGTCACCTTTTCATTGGTCGTTCAGGTGCCAGTACCGTGTCTGAAATCGTGACAGCAGGGCGCCCAGCGATATTTGTGCCGTATCCTCACCATAAAGATCAACAGCAAAAACGTAATGCAGACGCTATCTTTGATGCGGGCGGGGCATGGGTGATGAGCCAAGATGGCTTCACCGTTGAGGCGTTATTGGCGCGTATTGAAACATTCCTACAAAGCCCAGAAAGCCTTTTCAATGCCGCGGAGAGTGCGCGCACTTGTGGTAAGCCCGATGCGGCGCGTAAATTGGGCAATGTGGTTACGGCACTGGTTAGTGGCTGGGACAAAAGAGCCAACAAAACATTCGATTTGACCCAAGGTTACGATTAATAAATAAGGAAAAAACATCATGCGCGGAATGCCATTAACGATTGGAACTATTCATTTTGTCGGTATCGGCGGTATTGGCATGAGCGGTATTGCCGAAGTGCTGAACGCGCTAGGCTATAAAGTTCAAGGCTCGGATATGAGCGAAAGCGCGAACGTTGAGCGCCTGCGCGATCAAGGTATTAAAGTTTTTATTGGTCATACGGTTGATAATATCAAGGACGCCTCTATTGTTTGTGTCTCATCCGCTATCATGCCAGAAAACCCTGAGCTTAAGGGCGCACGTGACCAACGCAAAACGGTTGTGCGCCGCGCTGAAATGCTAGCGGAATTAATGCGGATGAAATGGTCTGTGGCCATTGCGGGGACGCACGGTAAAACCACAACCACCATGATGGTGGGGACGATGATGGAGCATGCAGGGTACGATCCCACGGTCATTAATGGCGGTATCATCAACAGCTATGGCACGAATACGCGTATCGGGATGAGCGATTGGATTGTCGCCGAAGCCGATGAGAGTGATGGTACGTTTACTAAGCTCCCTGCGACGGTGGCGGTGGTCACAAATATTGACCCTGAACATCTCGATCATTATGGTTCTTACGATAATATCAAGGCGGCCTTTAGGCGCTTTATTGATAATCTTCCCTTCTATGGCTTTGCGGTTTTATGTTCTGACCATCCTGCCGTGCAGGCGATGATTCCCCAAATCTCCGACCGTCGTGTCATTACCTATGGCTTCAACCCCCAAGCCGATGTGCGCGTGACCAACGTGCGCAGCAGTGCCGATGGTAATATCTTTGATGTGACCTTTGCGGGGTGGTTGTCTGAGGGTGCGGACGAGCATTTGAAAGATATCTTCTTGCCGATGTTGGGTGATTATAACGTGTTGAACTCGCTAGCATCCTTGACAATTGCGCATGAAATGGGCGTGCCTCACGCCACTATGAAAGACGCAATGAAAAACTTTAGTGGCGTCAAAAGACGCTTCACAAAGACGGGCGTTAGCAACGGTATTACGGTTGTTGATGATTACGCGCATCACCCTGTTGAGATACAAGCCGTGTTGAAGGCGGCGCGTCAAGCCGTTGATCCCATTGGTAAAAAAGTTGTTGCCGTGATGCAGCCGCATCGTTATACGCGCCTTCGTGATTTAATGGATGATTTCTGCACTTGTTTTAATGACGCCGACAGCGTTGTAATTTCAGACGTCCATGAAGCAGGCGAAAGCCCGATTGAAGGCGTTGATAAAGAGCATCTGGTCAAAGGTATTTTAGAGCGCGGTCACAAAAGCGCGCAAATTTTGCCTGCGCTGTCTGACCTCCCCAAAATCGTCGCAGACATCGCTGAAGAAGGGGACTTCGTCATCTGCCTAGGCGCAGGCTCAATCAGCGCATGGGCACATGATTTGCCAGAGCAATTGGATGCAGAGTTTGAAGCTAGAGAGAAGAAAAGTGCTTAGTTTATGATGGGTTTTTGTAAAAAATATTCGTTTTATTTAGTGCATGTGTTGATTTTAATAGTGTCCAATCATTTATATTATTCGTATCCTATTTATGAAGTACCTGTTTATATGACTTCAGGAATATATATATTGGGCACTTGTTATGGAGTTATTGCAGTTGTTATTTTGAGTAAATATATATCTTTAAAAGACAGAAAAAATCTACGTAGAGCAGTATTTATGTTTGTTATTGGGGGATTGATTTTCGCAATCCCCATATTCAGTGTAGGTTGACTTGATGGCTAATTTAATTGAAAAATTACCGACTATTCGTGGACGATACACGCCTGATGCGCCGCTTGGGGCGAAGGGGTGGTTTCGGTGTGGCGGCACGGCAGAAGTGCTGTTTAAGCCTGCTGATTTTGAGGACTTGCAACACTTCATGGCGAAATGCCCGAGCGATATTCCGCTCCATGTGTTTGGCGCACTATCCAATTCCATCATCCGCGATGGCGGGTTAAAGGGTGTGACTATTCGCCTTGGTCGTGACTTCTCAAATATCACGATTGAGGGCAATGAAGTCACGGCGGGCGCACTCGCCCTTGATGCCAATGTCGCAACACAAGCCGCCGAGCATGGCGTGGGTGGTTTAGAATTTCTAAGCGGTATTCCTGGCTCCATCGGGGGTGCGGTCAAAATGAACGCAGGTTGTTACGGCACGGAAATAAAAGACATTATGGTTGAGGCAATGGCGTTGGATCGCAAAGGCGAAATTCATTTATTTAAGCCCCAAGATTTGGACATGACCTATCGCCATACCAGCTTGGCCGATGATATGATTGTCGTGAGTGCGATATTAAAAGGCGTAACTGAGGACGCCGATACGGTGAAGAAACGCATCCATGACATCAAAGAAAAACGTGAGCAATCTCAACCTATTAGGGAGAAAACTGGAGGCTCAACTTTCGCCAACCCCAGCGCGCAAGAGCTTACCAAAGCTGGCTTGCTGGATACGATGAAAGTCTGGCAATTGATTGACCAAGTGAGGGGGCGTGGCCTTGAAGTGGGCGGCGCACAGATGAGCATAAAGCATTGTAATTTTATGCTAAATACAGGAAATGCAACCGCCAGTGATCTTGAAAATTTAGGGGAAGAAATAAGGAATCGTGTTTTCGAAAAATACGGAATCAGCTTACGATGGGAAATAAGGCGCGTTGGAGAATTTAAGGTTGATTAAGCGCTTCGTCATTGCGAGCGTAAGCGAAGCAATCCACTTATAGCTAAAAATAGATTGCCGCAGTCGCTACCGCTCCTTCGCAATGACGGTAACTAAGAGGAAACTAACATGACAAAAACAGTGGCGTTAAATGTCTGATAAAAATCTTAATATTGTAAAAATTGATAGCTACAAAGAATTTGGCTTGGTGGCCTCCATTCGTACTCAAGTATTTGTTTTGGAACAAGAATGCCCTGTGAGCGAAGAGTTTGATGATAATGATAATATCGCAGAGCATTATCTAGGGTATTGCGACAGTGCCCCAGCAATTATTTGCCGTGTTCTATACCCTCAAGAAAATCTTGCTAAGATTGGTCGTATTGCCACTTTGAAAGAATTTAGAGGGCAAGGATTTGCCTCTGCGATGTTAAAATTCGTGATTGAAAAATTAAGAGCTACCCAAGGGATAGAAGAAATTCAGATGTCCGCGCAGGAGCATGCAATCGGCTTGTATGAAAAGCTAGGCTTTGAGGCTTATGGGGATAGTTACATTGAAGATTACTTAGCGCATCGGATGATGTCATTAAAATTATAAGGAAAAACAACATGACAAAAACAGTAGCATTATTGGTGGGGGGATGGTCTGCGGAGCGTGGAGTTTCTTTGTTTAAAGGCGAGCATGTTGAACGTGCCCTGATTGAAGGCGGTTATACCGTCAATGTGATTGACGTGACGCATGATATTACAAAATTAATCAATGACTTAACGCCCCAAGGTCAGAATAAACCTGATGCGGTTTTTAACAATCTTTACGGCCGTGGCGGTGAAGATGGTGTGATTCAAGGTGTGCTTGAGGCGTTGCAAATTCCTTACTCACATTCTGGCGTTATGGCGTCTGCGATTGGCATGGATAAACCGACGGCGAAACGTATTGCGACTTCTGTTGGTATCAAATGCGCCGATGGGCGCGTGGCCTCGAAAGAAGAAGTGCTGGCGGAGACCGTTATGCCGCGCCCTTATGTGGTGAAGCCTTTGAATGAAGGCTCAAGCTATGGCGTACAAATTATTTTAGAGGGGGATAATCAGGCGCCCTTAAACGCCCAAAGTTGGTCTTTTGGTGATGAGGTTTTAGTCGAGGAATATATCGAAGGGCGTGAAATTCATGTCGCCGTTCTGGATGGTGTGGCGCAAGAAGTGACGGAAATCATCGTCCCTGGGCGCTTTTTTGATTATGATGCAAAATATGACAGTGCAGAAACTCAACTAATTACGCCGGCTGAAATTCCGCAAGATATACGCGATACGGCGCTTCAAAATGCGGCTAAAATCTTTAAAGAAATTGGCGCAGAAGGATTGGCGCGATGTGATTTTATATATGATGTTTCCAAAACGGGTAAAGATGCGGTATACTTTTTAGAAATTAATACCATGCCGGGTCTGTCCCCCGGATCCGTCGCCGTGATCCAGCCAGAACTTAATGGTATGAACTACACCCAACTCTGTTCTCATCTCGTGGAAACTGCAACATGCCATTCTTTAACAAACGAAAATCCAAAAAGCGTAAAAGCACCATCATCAAACGACGCGGTGCAAAAACAGAGCGCATAATATACCTGTCCAAACGCCTTGGCGGCGGGGTGGCAGTGATTGTCTTTGTTGGTTGGCTTGGCGCGTGGTTCTTTATGTCGGACGCCGATGATAAAACCAAAGCATGGGCGCAAGAAACCTATCTTTCGACAACGGCCAAATATGGCTTCACCTTGCAGAATATAATCGTTGAAGGGCGCACCCACGTGGACGCCGATCTTATCATGGCGATTGTGAATTTGAAAAAAGGCGACCCCTTATTGGCGTTCAAACCTGAAGACGCCCAAGACATGATGAGCCGTATCGCATGGATTGAAAAAGTGCAGGTCAAGCGTGGCTTGCCTGATACGATTTACATTAATATTACCGAGCGCACGCCGATTGCCTTGTGGCAACGCGACAAACGTCTATCGCTTATTGCCGATGATGGAACGGTTTTGACCGATGAAAATTTAGGTAAGTTCAAAAATTATATCGTGGTTGTGGGCGATGATGCCCCAGAGCAATCAGCCGACTTGTTGGGTTTGTTAGGCGCAGAGCCAGAGGTTATTAACCGCGTTGAATCCGCTAGTTTGCGCTCAGGCAGACGTTGGGACTTAATCTTAAAAAGTGGTGCGATTGTTCAATTGCCCGAAGATGATGCAGGCTTGGCGCTTCGTCGTCTTGTGATGATGCATGATGAAAAACAAATTATGGACAAAGATGTAAAAGCCATTGATGTTCGCGCCCCAAACCGCATATTGGTAAGAACACAACCCGGCGCGGTGCAGCAATATCAAGCAGGCTATCGCAAGACACAATTCGGAAAAGACGCGATTTAACATGAAACAAAAAATTGTACCCCGCGGAACGATGCTCGCTGCCCTTGATATTGGGTCGCATAAAAACGCCTGCTTTATTGGGCGCGTGGTCGATGACCAAGGCGGGGTTGAGGTTCTGGGCGTTGGCTATCAAGCTTCGCAAGGTATCAAAAGTGGCACGGTGATTGATATTGATTCTGCGGATCAGGCAATACGCCAAACGGTGCATACGGCTGAAAATATGGCCTCGGCCATTATGAAGGGCTTTCCCTTACGCGATGTGATTGTCAATGTACCGGGGACACAAACTCAATCGCATAACGTCCAAATCACCGTTGATATTGACGGGCAAGTGATTACCGAAAATGATATTTCGCGTGCGCTGGTGAAGGCGCAAAACCAAGTTATTACACCAAACACTGAGCTGATTCATACTATGCCCGTGCATTGCCGCGTGGATGGACATGAAGGTATTCGTGACCCACAAGGCATGATGGGGCAATCCATGGAAGTGGATGTCCATATGGTGCAGGGCGATATTGGTCCGCTTCAAAATATGGCAAATTGTGTGGAGCGTAGCCATTTAGATATTAGCGCACTTTGTTCTTCCGCTTACGCCTCGGGGCTGGCGTGTTTGGTTGAGGATGAGATGAATTTAGGCTGTACCGTTATTGACATGGGCGCGGGCGTCACGTCTTTCGCGGTTTTCCAAGGGGGGGCGATGATTTATTCTGACTCCATTCCACTGGGGGGCTGGCATGTGACCAACGATATTGCGCGCGGTCTGACCTGTCCTAATAATGATGCCGAGCGCCTGAAGACGCTATATGGTAGCGCGATGGTGACCAGCAGTGATGAGAGCGAGCTGATTGATGTTCCGCAATTGGGGGAGATTGATGAGCATATGCCAAACCATGTACCACGCTCGCTGTTGATTGGTATTATACAGCCACGCCTAGAAGAGATTTTGGAAATGGTGCGCTCAAAACTTGATGAAAGCGGCTACGGCAAAACTGTTGGGCGACGCGTTGTGTTAACGGGCGGTGCCAGCCAATTGCCGGGAATGCGTGATTTGGCGCAAATGATATTGGATAAACAAGTGCGACTTGGCCGTCCTATTCGCCTGAGCGGTTTACCCGACGCGGTCAGTGGCCCAGCCTTCGCCACGGCGGCGGGCTTGCTCACCTATGCGGCCTCTCATCATCATGAAATGCCAGCCGAAATTATCGCCAGCGTCGATAACGGCTCGCTTTTTGGACGGTTCAAAACCTGGTGGCGCGAAAACTGGTAAATTGCCGTCGGCTTTTTAATTTTATCGTCGTCACTCGTTGCTTGTTAAAATCAAAAATCCTTTGGCAATGAATTTTGTGCCTGCTAGAAATTCAAAAATCGTAAGATTTAGAACTTTAGCTATCCCTATCTATTAACTAAAGCTCGTATTTAAATTTAGGGCTTGGGTGAGGCGGAAAAATTTTCGGATTAGTTTTTTCTTTAGAAATATTTTAGAGACATCGCATATTTTAATGAAATCTGAATTGCCTAATCCGTCAACAATCCAAAGATCGTAATCTGATGCTGAGGTTTTTCTGACAAGGATATTACCGGGATGCAAGTCACTAACGATGATGTGTTGTTCCAGAAGAAGCGCATAAAGCTGCTGTATTTTTTGCTCTAATTTATTTGAATCCTCTTTTGACTCCATGCCTTCATCGGTTACTTTTTGTAGGTTATCCGCAGTCGAGCCGTCATGATTGGTTACCAAATCAAATATATACCCCGTACCCAAATTGGTCTCCACTGTGCCGTGATAAAGGGGGATGCAATTGATTTTATCTTTATACTTATTCGTGTAGGAAATCTCTCTTTTCACAAAGCGTTGATTAGAGTCTTCTTTTGGGATTTTAAGACACCAATCCTTATTTTGGGGGTGAGCATACAGTACTCTTTGACTGCCTTGCGTGATGTAATCTTGCTGGGTAATATTCATTATCATGTCATTGTTTCACCTAATTAGAGCCTTATTATAATCTATACTTAGGTTATTAGTGAGTTATAAGTCACTTATCCACAGAGTTGTATTTTTAATTCTCACCTTTTATTGCACCAATTTCAAACTGTGCCAGACTAGCAATTAATTGATTCATTTGAATCGTTTAGCAACTAATTTTGAAGTGCGTTCTGGGAGAAAAACAACAATAATAATCTAAATTACCCGTCCTTTTTCTAAGTCTTAGGATTTTCAGGATTCCTTATTAGAAAAAAACAACATAGAATAAAATTCAAAGCTCGAAGATCACGGAGGTCCTTTATCACATGCTTAACATCAGTATAAAAACACCAGAGGTACAAAAATTGTCTCCTAAAATTACAGTCGTCGGAATCGGCGGGGCGGGCGTAAACGCCGTCAATAATATGATTTCATCCGGACTTGAAGGTTGCGATTTTCTTGTTGGAAACACGGATGCGCAAAGTTTAGAAAATTCATTATGCGATACGCAAATCCAACTTGGGGCGCAAGTCACAGGCGGATTAGGCGCAGGCGCAAAGCCAGAAATTGGCGAGAAAGCCGCGCTTGAATCTCTTGATGAGGTTATGCAGCAGCTTGAAGGCTCAAACATGGTTTTCATTACCGCTGGTATGGGCGGTGGTACAGGAACGGGCGCCGCGCCTGTGATAGCTAAAGCCTGTCGTGATAACGGTATTTTGACCGTTGGTGTTGTAACGAAGCCGTTTCATTTTGAAGGAACGCACCGTATGCGCCAAGCCGAAGCGGGTATTGAAGAGATGCAAGAGTTTGTGGATACATTAATTGTTATCCCAAACCAAAATCTATTCCGCGTGGCTAATGAGAAAACAACTTTTGCCGAAGCCTTTAAAATGGCCGATGGCGTGTTGCAGTCAGGTGTTGGTGGCGTCACAGATTTGATGGTGATGCCAGGTCTGATTAACCTTGATTTCGCCGATATCCGTTCTGCAATGTTGGAAATGGGTAAAGCGATGATGGGCACAGGCGAAGGCGAAGGCGATCGTCGTGCGATTGAAGCCGCTGAAGCTGCGATTAATAATCCACTTCTTGATGATGTATCAATGAAGGGCGCACGCGGTGTTATCGTAAACGTCTCTGGTGGTGCAGACATGACATTGTTTGAA
This sequence comes from uncultured Alphaproteobacteria bacterium, assembly GCA_937941545.1. GTDB lineage: Bacteria > Pseudomonadota > Alphaproteobacteria > Micavibrionales > Micavibrionaceae. The sequence goes on along the minus strand of CALDHI010000134.1, from coordinate 3,026 downwards.
GTTGACGAAGCCTGTAATCGTATCCGTGATGAAGTTGATCCGAATGCGAATATTATCTTTGGTTCAACATTCGATGAAAAACTTGAAGGTACGATGCGTGTTTCTGTTGTGGCAACGGGTATTGATATGAACGAGTCGTCCAGAACTATTGGTGGTAATGGCGGGGGGCGTACAACGTCTATCCCTAAATTACCAGCGAAGGAAGCACCAATCAGTGCGCCTAAAGTCGCGACAAAAACGTCCTATCAATCAAGTTTACCGCAAAGTGAAGTGGCACGTGCCATGACAATCGATGCGCGTAACGAAGTGAAGCCAATGGTATCGCAAGCAAAGCCTGATATGTTCCAACAGCAAGAATTTCATGCTGTGCAAACCAATCAAGCTGCGGTGCAAGTGGCGCCACAAGTATCACCTGTTCACTCTTTTGCACAAAATCAAGGTCAGCAACCAGCACAATCCGCAATGCGTGGTCAGGTGTACCAAGGAAACTTTATACCACCCATCCCGATTGTACCTGAACCGCAAGATGATGTGATGTATGCGCCAGGTGTGGTGCAAGCGTCTGTGCCCGCGAAACCTCAACGCAATTTTGAACAACTGCAACAAACGCGAAGCCAAGAAGAAACAGCGTCGACGGAAGCGCAGTCCAATCAAGGTCTTGTTTTACATCCTCCTGTGCCAGGTGCCAAAGCGAGTGAGCGCCGTAAAGCGCCATCGTTATTGGAGCGTATCACAGGCGTTTATGGTCAAGTGAAGAATGATATTACCGCATCGCGTGAAGAAAATGCGGCAACACGTGGTAACTTCCATTCTGGTTTACGCGCCGAAAAAGCGCCAGAAAATCCATCACAAGGTCAGTTGAATATTGATGCACCATCTGCGCCGTCAAAATCAAATGATGAAGATTTGGATATTCCAGCGTTTTTACGTCGCCAAGCAAACTAAGCTTGAGATTATTAATATAGAGTTTTATCTGGTGTCCTCCAGATGATTGAACTTGAGGGAGCTTTTCGAAGCTCCCTTTTTTTTTATTAATTTAACCATCAGTTCCTTTGGTGTTGTTATTCGTCACTCATGTATAATTATATATTTCGTTCCTTATGCCTAACCAAAGAACCTGATGGTTAAATTAATATTTTATAAAAGTAGACTTACTTTTATTATTTTTTAGTCACAAAAGTGGATAAAATCATATTATGTTACGCTGAGTCCGTTGCGCTTCTTCGCGTCCTTTGCGTGAACGAGCCAAAAGTAGACTTATATGTTAATAAGGGCGCTCAGGTGTGCAGGCACGCTATGCGGTTCTTTGTGGTGTTGTGTTGTTCGTTATTTATTGTAAAGAAGATCTTTTAGGGCTGACACGATATGAGGACGCAGTTCTCCTCTTTATGTTTCTATCATACCACAAAACAATCCAAAACAAAAGGAATTTATTCATAAATTAATATTAAGATTTATGTTACATCACGATACAAAGTGTGATTATTCTTGTTGAAGAGGATTTGATATAGTTGGAGAGTAACAAAAGGACTTTACGACTATGCAACATACTCTTAAATCAGCCGTCACCATCAGTGATATTGGTCTTCATTCAAACAATATTGTGAATGTAACAATAAAGCCAGCGCCCACCAATACGGGCGTGGTGTTTACGCGTGTTGATATTAAAGACAAAGAAAACAGTATCTTAGCACGTTGGGATAAAGTTGTAGACACGCGCCTTTGCACCGTAATTGGGAATGAAGCTGGCGTCACTGTTAGCACGATTGAGCATCTTATGGCGGCCCTTCGTGGGTGTGGCATTGATAACGCGCTTGTCGAAATTGATGCAGGTGAAGTACCGATTCTGGATGGCAGTGCCCAGCCGTTCGTGAAATTATTTGATGAAGCGGGAACAATTGCGCAATCTGCCCCGCGCCGTGCGATTAAGGTTAAGAAAGAAATACGCTATGTGGATGGCGATAGAGAAGTGATTTTATCGCCTTCAAACGTGCCCGTTTATTCTGGTCAAATTGATTACCATCATAAAATAATTGGATCGCAGCGTTATGAAATGAAGCTGGTTAATGGGAACTTTAAACATGATTTAGCCGATTGTCGTACATTTTGCCTGCTGTCTGATGTTGAGATGATGCAAGCCAATGGCTTGGCGTTAGGTGGATCGCTTGATAATGCGGTCGTGGTTAATGATGAGGGCGTGATGAATGCCGAGGGTCTTCGTTGTGAGAATGAGTTTATTCGTCATAAATTATTAGATGCCGTGGGTGATTTATCCTTATGCGGTGGATTGTTCCTTGGGCATTATGAAGGCATTAAAATTGGTCATGCGATGAATAACAGAGCGCTTCATGCGTTGTTTGCCGATGATGAAGCATGGGAAGTGGTTGATTTGTTTGTCGAAGTAGATGAAGCGGATATCGTGACTTATCCAAAGCCGGCGCAAAAAATTTCTACGCAAGCTACCGTTTAATTTTCATATTTAAATTATTATTTAGGGGCTAATTACGCGTTAGCCCTTTTATTTTGGGTAAAATATCGTTAAAACTTATCTTATGCAGAATGTATTTAAAGTTATATTATCGTCAGTTCTTATCATGAGTGTGAGTGCGTGCGCGTCGGATAAAGAAGCGCAGCAACAAGCACAGCAAGAAGCGCAAGCCGCGAAACCGATTAAGTCAGCGGAAGTCTTATATCAAGAAGCCGATGTTGAGCTTCAAGATGGAAGATATCGTTTTGCGATTGAAAAATTCCAGCAGGTTGAGCGTATCCATCCTTATTCCAAATGGGCGACCAAGGCGCAAATGATGGCGGCCTATACGGCTTATAAAGATGATAGCTACGATGAAGCGATTTTGGCCTTTGATCGTTTTGTGCAATTGCACCCAGGAAATAAGGATGTTGATTATGCGTATTACCTAAAATCTCTGGCGTATTACGAGCAAATTTCTGATGTGGCGCGGGATCAAGATATGACCTTGCAGGCGTTGAAATCTTTCGATGCGTTAATTACGCGCTTCCCTACCAGT
>CALDHI010000133.1 GCA_937941545.1 uncultured Alphaproteobacteria bacterium | reverse complement strand
AATGCCAAAAGTGGCGCATTCCTGTATAGACCATGGCGAGGCCGCGCTCGTTGGCGGCTTCGATGACTTCTTCGTCACGGATGGAGCCACCGGGTTGGATAATCGCGGTCACGCCCGCATCGGCGGCGGCGATTAAACCATCGGCAAAGGGGAAGAACGCGTCAGATGCCACAATGGAGCCTTTGGCGAGAGGCTCGCTGAGGCCTGCTTTTTCGGCAGCGTCCATAGATTTGCGCGCGGCGATACGGCTGGAATCAAGACGGTTCATCTGTCCTGCGCCAATGCCCACGGTTGCGCCGTCTTTGGCGTAGATAATCGCATTGGATTTTACGTGCTTGCACACTTTAAAGGCAAATAATAAGTCGCGGATTTCTTCTTCCGTTGGCTCGCGCTCCGTCACGGTTTTCAACATATCACGTGTGATGATGCCATTATCGTTATCTTGCACCAGCAATCCGCCCGCAACGCGCTGTACCATGCGGCGTTTATCGGCAGGGTCTGGCATTGCACCCGTGGTTAACACACGAACATTTTTCTTTTCTTTCAGTATGTTAAGGGCGGAGGCTTCAATATCGGGTGCGATAATAACTTCGCTGAATGTGCTGATAATACGCTCTGCCACTTCACCAGTGAGGGTGCGGTTCAGGGCAATAATACCGCCAAAGGCACTGACAGGATCACAGCGAAGCGCCATTTCATAGGCGTCCAGCACGTTATCGCCCACGGCAACGCCGCACGGATTGGCGTGTTTAATAATCGCCACGGCAGGCTTATCAAATTCAGCTACCGTCTCAAAAGCGGCATCTGTGTCATTGATATTGTTGTAAGAAAGCTCTTTGCCTTGGATTTGAGTGGCTAGCGCAACGCCAGGGCGTTTTGAGCCGTCAACGGTATAAAGAGCGGCGGCCTGATGTGGGTTCTCACCGTATCGTAATGATTGTTTCAGCGTTCCAGAGAAACTAATACGGCGCGGGAAGGCATCAGATTTAATTTGCTGACCGAACCAGCTGGCGATGTTAGAATCGTAGGTGGCTGTCATAGCATACGCATTCGCAGCCAGTTTTTGACGCAATTTATAGGTCGTAGCGCCGTTATATTTACGCATATCGTCCAAAATAGCGTCATAATCTTGCGGATCAGTCACAATTGCGACGAATTCGTGGTTTTTAGCGGCAGAACGGATCATTGCAGGGCCACCAATGTCTATATTTTCGATACATTCATCATAATCGGCGCCTTTTTCAACAGTTTGGACGAAAGGGTAGAGGTTGACGACAACCAAATCGATATCGCCAATGCCGTGCTCTTCTTGCGCTTTAACGTGGTTTTCATTGTCTCTGCGGGATAAAATACCACCATGGACGGTGGGGTGAAGCGTTTTCACGCGACCATCCATCATTTCCGGGAAACCTGTATGATCAGAGACGTCTTTGACAGGTACGCCCGCCTCCGCGATGGCTTTGGATGTACCGCCCGTGGACAAGATTTCTACGCCGTGCGCGGCCAATTGTTTGGCAAACTCAATCAGGCCGTCTTTGTCTGAGACTGAGAGCAGAGCGCGTTTGATTTTGACTTCGCGTGGATCGCGTATTGTCTTGTCTTGTGGGGTAGGTTCTTGTTTGGCGGTAGCTTCAGACATAGCGATAAATTCCAATGTTGTTTATATATAGGGAATTTATAGAAGTATGACGTTTATGACGCAAGAGTAGACTTACATTTATTTTAAGAGCCGTCATATCGGCAAGCCGAAGGACGCATTATTTTAGGTGTCCTCATGCCCGCAAGCGGGAGGAGGTTGTATATCTTAAAATGTAGACTTACATTTTAAAAAAAGAGCTCAGGGTCGCGAGTGGCTTACGCAGTTCTTGATGTTGTCTAGAGTTTTACCGAAAAGACGTAACTGTTCTGTTGATTCTTTGTTGACATAATAGATGTTGTTGACTATCATTACATTAAATTTTTCTAAAAGGATATTTTATGACTGCAACAGACAATTTTATTTCTGGCGATAATTTGACATTTCATGCCGTTGCATTTGGAGACGTCATTTTCAAGGATGGTGGCAACAACAATGTTGTAATGGATTTTGAATATGTCGTTGCGGCCTATGAACAAGGCATGGACACAAGTGAGTCTTTTAGGCAGACGGCTAAAGTTGCTCAGGCCTTTGGTAGAGATCAAATCCCACCTGCTTATGGTATTTATGCGACTTATCGATGGTGTAAATAAATTAATCTTCTTCCGCTTCTTCCTCAACCTTCTCAGGGCATTTCATTAGGAATTCTATGCGCTCATCAGCTTGGGATTTGATGGAGATATCGTAGCCGTAAAATTCAGCGAACACGCCGATTGCGTACGGATGCACAAGGCGGGGGTCTAAATCATCAACATCGACATTTTGTGCCATGGCATCGACGACGCCATCACGCAATGTCGCGCCTTCGCCCTCGGCAATAATAATACTGTGTCCTTCATTGTCGCCCATTCCAGGGCGTACGGAAATATAACCGCCTTTGGGTAGTGCTTCCATCGCTAACATCATTGCGCAAAGAAGCATTTTGCAATAGCCATCAGGTAGGTCTTTAGGTCCTAGATTGCCGTAGGGATCCCACGTCTGGCTCACTTTACCCTCGCCTTTGATGAGTGCGCCAAAGATTTTTTGGACGTTTTCAGGCTTCACACTGGGGTCATGACCACCCGCGCCATAGGCCATACGGAATGCGGCCAACTTGGCTGTGGCTTGCTCGGCGCTGTAGGCAATTAGCTCTAACCCGTCATCGAGGGCGTCTGCGCCCATTTCCTGCATGAACTCAATCCCGTTATTAATCGCGCCCACGGGGGAAATGATGTCATGGCAGATACGAGAGGTGACAAGCTCAACGACTTGGGCTAGTTTTTGATTGGCGGTGATTGGGGTAGACATGGTTTTGGGAAGCTCCTTGAAATTTGAAAGAGAAGTTTACCACCAAGGTAGAGGGAGACCAAGGGGGAATATAAAAGTTATAGGGATGCCTAGCACATTTATGCGTCCAAGCAATCTTGTAACGAAAACATCCTATAATTGTCATTCCCTGAATTTATGTTTTATAAATTCTAAGGGAAACTGTATTAATTTCGTGGGGTTGCCTTAGAATTACCTGATAAAAATTAGGAAATTCAGGCAATGACACTCTTTGTTTAGGGACGAGGAAAAGGGTCGCTTTATGCTTATACTATCCCTGCTTCTGAGGGGAATCAGTGAGGAATTTAAGCG
>CALDHI010000132.1 GCA_937941545.1 uncultured Alphaproteobacteria bacterium | reverse complement strand
TACAAAAGATGATATCTCTCCTGAAATAATATTGAATGCCTATGCCCAAGGCATTTTTCCAATGGCAGATGATAAAACGGATGAGCATTTTAATTTCTATCGCCCCGATATGCGCGGACAGCTCTCCATTCCTAACCTTCACATTCCAACCAAACTTTTAAAACTCGTTAAACAAGCGCCCTTTGAGATTAAAATAGATACAGATTTTATTGGGGTTATTGATGCGTGCGCGCAGTCCTATAAAAACCGAAACGAGACATGGATTAATTCGGCCATTCGCGATGTTTTTATTGAGCTGCATGATATGGGTCACACGCACAGTGTTGAGTGTTGGGAAAAGGGTAAGCTGGTTGGTGGCCTTTATGGCCTGAGCCTTGGCGGCGTTTTTTGTGGGGAGAGCATGTTCTCCAAAACCTCAAACGCCAGCAAAATCGCGCTTGTACATCTATGCGCCCGATTACAAGCTGGGGGCTATAGCGTCCTCGACACCCAATTCACCAATCCCCATTTAGAACAATTCGGCATCTACGAAATCCTCCAAGAAGAATACGAAACACTTATTCAATCCGAAATGCAAAAACCCACCGATTTTACACTGGCGGGTTTAAGTGAAAATAAAATCTTGATGGATTATTTAACCTTTAGGAATGAATTGTAACGCTGCCTTATTTTGATCACGCATTGTCACAATACCTAATTTTTCTTTTTGCAAGGCCTTTGAAGATTCTAGAACTTTGTCACCATGTTTTAAATTCTCTTCTAACGATAGAGTTTCATTAACACGCGTCACACCAATTGAAGGTAAAACATATAATTGTTTACCTTCATATTCAAACGGGGTTGTTTTACATTTTTCTGTTATTCGATGAGAAATTAGACCTGCTGTTTTTAAATCAGTTCCAGGCAAAAACGCGTTAAATTCATCACCCCCAAAACGAGCTAGAAAATCATTTGGACGGATTACGTCTCTAACTAAATCAGCGAAGTGACGCAATGCTTTATCGCCAGCAGCATGCCCGTGCTCATCATTAATTCTCTTAAAGTCGGCTAAATCCATAGAAAATAAATATATAAACGTCCGTTCATTATCAGGAACATTATAATTTTCTCGGGTATTTAATGCCTGGACATTTGGATATTGCTCAAAAAACATTAACCTATTTGGAATACCAGTTAATTGATCAAGAACTGCTTTTTGTACGTTATCTTGCAAAACATAAGAAAAATTCTGATGAAACTGCAGTGACAAATCAGGATACCTTTTCATTGTTTCATCCATTAACAAAGAATAACATATTCTATCTTCATCCTCAGTTAACTCAGCAACTGCAGCACGAGCTTGCATTAACTCAGTTGGCGTAAATTCACCGCCTTCTACAGCTTTTGTTCTGAAAAGACGGTTTAAAAGAATAATTTCTCTTGTTTTATCAGTCATAAATTATACCTTAAATTACATATTAAATTACACACGCAAGCTAAATTGTAATTAACATAAAGTCAATAAATAAATGAATTAATTCTTTAAGGGGATATAATTAATAAAATATGGTTAACATTAAAAAGCTTATTCTTCTTCAATAAGGGAGTTATTAGCTTCTGCTTTACCATCCGAATCGAGGGCATTCGTGTCTTCTTCATCTGGCTGTTCGGTTTTTGCTATTGCTTCGACCTTTGGGGCGTCTTTATTAATGCAGTCCAGCACCCACACATCATACACAGCATGATCCATGGCGGATAGCGCGGGGCTGGAGGCGAACATCCAGCCAGAGAAAATCCATTCGGACTTATCTGAGTTAATTGGAATTTCCCAAATCTGTAAAAATGCCGCATCTTCTGGCGGATCTAGCGGCTCTGCTTTGCGGCATGCCTGCACTTTAATAAAGACCGACCCATACTCAATAGTCGATCCCACTCTGGCTTCAAATGTGATAGTGCGCGCGGTAGCCTTATCCAGCGCCTGTAAGCGCGCCATAGGGTAGTCAATAAACCCTGCTTGCGCATTAGAGTGCGGAAAGAATAAAAAGACAGTTACAAAAAAGACAGAAAATAATTTCATCTTATTCAGCAGAAGGAGCTTCTTCTTTATCCTGCATATTAAAGATAAATTGACCCAATAATTGCTCTAAGTTTTGGGGCGCTTGTGTATATTGAATAACATCGCCTGGCGCCAACATCTCTTCGGATGCGCCTGGCTCCAATTGCATATAAAGACCGCCTAATAGGCTCTCACTGGAAATAAACGCCGCTGTATCATCAGGCAATTTATAGTCATGTCCAATATCTAAAAACACATCCGCTAGATAGGTTTCTTTATCAAGTGAGATACGAGACACATTTCCGATTTTCACACCGCTCACCACAACCTTGTCGCCAACACCAAGGGCGCCAATACTGGAGAAACGCGCACTTACTTCATATCCGTCCGTGCTACCGACGTCGGCAGAAGAGTAGCTAAACGCTAAAAACAAGAAGGCGACGCCTAATACAACCGCGCCTAATACTGTTTCAATCACATTACGTTTCATAATTTTAGTCCTTATTCTTATTTATTGGGATCCCATGCTTCATAATCACCCGTTGTTTTATTACGTTGCCCACCTTTTAACAAATGCCCTTTAGGGCGATAAGCTTGTGTCGTTCCTGTCATATTCACGCTATGCGGTTTTTGCCATTTACGACGGAAACTTTGTGTATCATTGGCGGGGATTGTATCTGTTTGATGATGCATCCACCCATGCCATTCAGGCGGAATCTTAGTCGCCTCCGCCACACCGTTATACATGACCCAGCGACGCTCACGACGGTAGCCTTTACGCGCTTTGGCTGTAAAATATCTATTACCAAAACTATCTTCACCAATAAACTTCGTACGGTTAAAAACTTTAACCATATTCATATGCACAGGTGACAAAACGCCAAGAAAACTAAATAATCCCATTATTATTCCTAAAAACTTTAATCTGTATAAGAAATGGCGTAAAAAGGACAATAAATCAAGAGGAGATACGAAAATGAGTGATGTTATAGAGAACTTAAACAAGCTAGGCCTTACGCTTCCCCCCAGCGCACCACCTCTCTTTAACTATGTTCCGCACGTTGTGGCGGGCAATATGGTCTTTGTTGCGGGGCAAGTTCCCATTGGCGATAATCAAGACGCCTACATAGGAACATTAGGCGATGATATGAATATGGAGACCGCCCACAAGGCCGCACTTCGATGTGGTCTGAATATCCTTTGCCAAGTCAATGAAGCCGTTGCGGGGGATTGGTCGCGTGTTAAAAAATGCGTCAAGCTAGGTGGATTTGTAAATTGCACGCCTGACTTCACTGATATGTCGCTTATCATTAACACCGCATCCGATTTAATGGTCAACGTCCTTGGAGAAAAGCGCGGCAAACATGCCCGCTTCGCCGTGGGTGCACCTAGTCTTCCCGCCGGCTTTTGCGTAGAAATCGACGCCATATTTGAAATTGCATAACCCTAAATATTACACTCGTGTGATAAAATTTATTAGTATTATTGCCCAAACGCCCGATTCGTGAGACACTTATTGGATAAATATTTCAATTTTGTTCAAGAAAATATCATTAAATAAGGGAGTTATTACATCATGAAAATTAAGACACTTGCCATCACCGCGCTGTCAACCAGCCTAATTGCGTTAAGCATCGGCCAAGCCAACGCGGCTGGCTTTTACATCCAAGAACAATCTGTTAAAGGCTTAGGAACGGCGTTCGCTGGTTCTGCTACATCAATAGAAGACGCTTCAACAGTGTATTTTAATCCAGCTGGCATGACCAAATTGGAAGGCGCACAGGTCAATGCAGGCGTACATCTTTTAATTCCCAATGCAGACATAACAGATACTGGATCTACCTTCCCGCCCGGTGTAACCGCGGCCGAAGATAATGGAAACCCCTATGACCCAAGCCCAATACCGAACTTGTTTGCCGTAACTCCTGTTACATTGGGCGGTCATGAACTATGGGCGGGTGTCGGCGTCACAGCGCCATTTGGCCTAGGCAGTGACTATGGCGATGATAGCGTCGTTCGATTTGATTCAACGGAAACAGAACTGATGACAATTAATGTCGCACCCTCCGTGGCTTATAAGGTCAATGACATGATTTCCGTGGGTGGTGGATTAGATATCCAATATGCAGATGCTGAATTAAAATCTGCTCTATGGGCAGGTACAGAAGGCACAAGCACTCTGGAAGGCGATGACATTAGCGTTGGTTATAATTTGGGCGTACAAGTGCAAGCCACACCCTCAACAGAAATTGGTCTGCATTATCGTTCAGCCATCAGCCATGAGTTAGATGGTAAAATTATTGTAGAAGGCAGTACAGGGGCAGATAGAAATATTGATGGCGGCGCTGATTTGGACTTACCTGATATTTTGACCTTAGGCGCAGCGCATGACGTGAATGATAAACTACGCGTTATGGGGCAAGCTACATGGTTTGGCTGGAATAACTTCCAAGAAATTAAGGCCGTTGATAACAGCGGCAATGAAATATCCAATGTTGAACAAAACTATCAAAACACAATGGCGTTTGCCGTAGGTGCCGAATATGACGTCAATGATACATGGACAGTGCGCGCCGGCTATCAATATGACGAAACACCAACCGTGGATAAATTCAGAACAACAAGAACACCCGATGGTGACAGACATTGGTTCAGTGGGGGGGCAACATACAGTTTGAATGACAAAATAGATCTAGATTTTGCCGCAACCTATATTGATGTTGGCGAGGGAACAATCGACGTATCGCGTAATGGTGGCTTTGCGAACGTCAACGCCGACACAGATGGTTATGTTGGTATTGTTGCCGCAGGGATTAATTACAAATTCTAAGCATTATTAAAGACCTCAGGCGGTCAAGCCCGCTACGGCTATCTTATAAAAAGTCTCAAACAAAAAGCCGCGTCAAACGATGTGGCTTTTTTTAATTCGTGATAAGAATAACGCAGAAGAATTAATCTTCAATAATGCTGTTCAACTTCATCGCCAATCCCATTGACCCGTCCACTTTAAGCTTGCCCATCATGAAAGACATTGTCGGATCAGCCGTGCCATCAATGAAGCCTTGGAATGTTTCGATTGAGCATTTAAGCGTACAATCTGCTTCTAAATCATCATGGCTCACCTCTGGTGGGCTTTGTGTGGCATCAACATGGATTAAACCATCATCGCCAAAATCAAATTTGACCTTAGCATCTAACCCTGCGGCCATAGCCATTTTACCTTTGATATTTTCCGTGATTGTTTCAAGTGACATAGTCTTTTCCTCTTTCTATTTTTAGTGTTGTTGCATTTCTATATTATCAATTAATCGTGTGCCATTCAACCAAACGGCGGCTAACACTCTATTTGGGTTTTCGATGGCAAAAGTTTCACTGTTGCGCGCCGTGCAATAATCCACCTTATCAAATCCAACCTCAAGCAGTTTATGGAGTGCGTCCAGCTCATCCAATTGGCCTTGCGCTACCTCATTCATAATCACATTTAATTGGCAGGCAATTTTATAATCATCATCACTTAAATACACATTACGCGAAGACAACGCCAAACCATTTTCATCGCGCACCGTCGGCACACCCTGTATTTCAACAGGGATATTTAAATCCGTTACCATACGTTTGATGACTTGTAATTGCTGAAAATCCTTCTCCCCAAACAGCGCAATTTCCGGCAAACATTGCAACAGCATCTTACAAACAATCGTTGTGACGCCATTCAAGAAATCGGGGCGATGCTCTCCTTCTAATGGCTTGGCAATTCCCGCGACATTAACAGTTGTTTGAAAATTTTCAGGATAAATTTCTTGCGGCTCAGGCACATAGACATGCGTAATGCCAAGGTTTTCTAACTTTTCTAAATCTGCCTCAAGCGTGTTGGGATATTTTTCTAAATCCTCATGCGCGCTAAATTGTTTAGGGTTTAAAAATATATACGGTAGGCAAATATCCGTTTGCTTCATCCCCTCACGTACCAAGCTCAAATGCCCTTCATGCAACGCGCCCATCGTCGGCACAAAGCTCAGTGTCTTACCCTGCGGCCATAACGGCTCACGCCACGCCCTCAATTCTTCAACAGTTTTAATTTTATGAACCATTATATTTTCACCACAGCGCGCACAGAGGAAGTCACAGCGAGCTTAACATATTTAAAAAACGACCTATACAACTTGAAATATAAGAAAAATTTATTCTTCACAAATTAAACGCGTCTGTGTATTCATCTGTGGTCTTCTGTGTTGAATCAAATTTCCTAAAACTCATCTTCATCGTGATCCATCAAACTGTCTTTACCGCTCATTACAGCTTTGAAGTGCCAGTCAGATTCGGGGAGCATTCTTGCAAAGAAGAATTTTGCGGTTTTGATTTTACTTTCGTAAAATTTCTTATCGCCTTCGCCAGACGCCAATTTTTCTTGCGCGGTTTTTGCCATTTGAATCCACATAAAGCCCATGGCAACCAACGCGAAATGACGTAGATAACTGCTACTCGCGGCACCCGCTTCAATTGGGTCTTTCATGCCTTTTTGAGCAATCACAGCGGTGGCTTGTTGCAACTTCGCAAAGCTTTTCGCCAGTGGGAAAATAAATTCCTGTAAATCCGCATTGGTTTGATTGGCTTCGATAAATTCACTCACGGGATGGAAGAAGCGACGCAAATAACGCCCCATATGTTGCCCCATTTTACGCCCCACCAAATCCAACGCTTGAATACCGTTTGTGCCTTCATAAATCATCGCAATACGCGCATCACGGGCATATTGTTCCACACCATATTCCCAGATATACCCATGGCCACCATGCACTTGCATCGCCATAGAAGAAATTTCGAACCCCATATCAGTCTGATAGGCCTTCACAATAGGCGTCATCAATTGCACCAAATCATCGGCTTCTTTCTTTTTATCTGCATCGGGATGATGAAGGGATATATCCAAGTTCATACCCACCCAATAGGATAGCGCGCGACCGCCTTCACAAAAGGCCTTACCCGTTAACAACATGCGACGTACATCTGGATGCACAATAATCGGATCCGCAGGTTTATCGGGGTATTTGGTGCCATCAAGCGAGCGCATCTGCACACGATCTTTTGCATAGGCCGCAGCATTTTGATACGCCACTTCGGCAATGCCCAAACCCTGCATCGCAACACCAAGGCGCGCGGCATTCATCATGACAAACATCGCTTTAAGACCTTTATGCTTTTCACCCACAAGCCAACCTTGCGCGTCCTCTAAATTCATCACGCACGTTGAATTGGCATGAATACCCATCTTATGTTCGATAGAGCCACAGGCAATACCATTGCGTGACATATCGGTTGGTAAAAATTTAGGAACAACAAAAAGAGAAATCCCCTTCACCCCTTCTGGTGCATCAGGTAATTTTGCCAGCACAAGGTGAATGATGTTCTCACTTAAATCATGCTCCCCCGCAGAGATAAAAATCTTTGTTCCTGTTATCTTATAAGAATCATCATCATTGGGAATCGCTTTTGAACGGATTAGCCCTAAGTCTGTTCCACAATGCGGCTCAGTTAGGCACATTGTACCTGACCATTCTCCTGTAACCAGCTTAGGCAAATATGTTTCTTTTTGTGCGTCTGTTCCAAAATGATGTAGCGCCTCATACGCGCCTTGGCTTAATCCTGGATACATACCGAATGAGAAATTGCTTGAGCAAATCATTTCTTGCATAACGGTATTGACCAACATCGGCAAACCCATGCCGCCATATTCAGGATCGGCAGAAATACCGCACCAACCATTTTGCGTGAACTCATCATAAGCTTCTTTGAAGCCTTTAGGCGTTGTCACCGCGCCATCTTTCCACGTACAGCCTTCCTCGTCACCGCTTTGATTGATAGGGAATAACGTGTTTTCACAAAGCTTCGCGCCCTCTTCCAAAATTTGATTCACAAGCTCTGCGCTGGCTTCTTCAAACCCCGGAATTTCAGTCAGTGTTTCTGATTTCAGAACATCATGGAGGACAAATTTGATATCTTCCATTGGGGCATTATATACAGGCATATTATTTCCTTAAAAAGTCATGGGGTGTTTTAAAATTATCGTGCCTATATTTTACCTGATAAATAGTAAAGATTCTATTTATCTTTGTCTTCGCGCATCGTCATTTTTAAATGATCGAGAACGCTATCCAAATCTTTCTCCATAATTGCTTTTTTCGCTTTGGCGAAGGGATCATTTTGACGTTTTTCTAACGCTTGACGAATTTGCTCCAAAGTTTCGTCACCAATTTCCTCTCGCTTGGCCTGCATCGCGCTCGTGGCTTGCGCGATTATTTCTTCACGGCTCGGTTTTGCGTCCGTATTATTTGTCGTATTCTTTTTAGATTTCTTTTTCTTGAAAAACATTTCTCATAACCTTGTAATAAGATATTTAATTTTATTTTTTTAATATTAAATCATTATTAACCTTAATGAGAGAGGCTATAATACTAAAATATGATTTCTAAAAAAAAGGGCGAAATCCATGAACGATACTCAAAACAATGCAACAAACTTAAAAACTGTAGCAGAGCCAGCCGCTGGTTATAATGATTTAAAGTTTTACTTCTCTAATCTTAACACGATGTTCTCAATTCGCAATACCTTGGCGATTGATATGATGACAGCGATGCCAGCAGGAAGTTTAAAGCGCCGTATCAACGATATTTCGTCTATTACAAAGCGTATCTACGCCGAAACAACAACGCCCACTGTGACCGCTTTACTTGAAAAAGTCGAAGCAGAAGCCAAAGCTACTCCTGATAAATGGAGCGAATGGGACAAAGCCAATCTAGCTGAGATGCGTCGTATTCACTCTCATTTGGCCGCATTGCCGCCAGAACTCTATATTGCCTCTGTTCAAGTCGCCAATGAGGGACGTAAAATTCATGCCCAAGCTGTGGCTAAAAACAGCTGGGATGAAGCGCAGCCTTACATTGAAAAAGTTGTCGACTTGTATCGTAAAATCGGCGCCCTAAAACAGAAGAAATTTGAAACAGCCACACCATACCGTGCCTTATTAATGGGATATGCGAGTGACATTTCAGACCGTCAGATGGATGAGCTGTATGATAAAATTCTTCCCCCATTAACCAAGCTTTATAAAGAAGTTTTAGAAAAACAAACAGACCAAGATAAGGGCGAGCCTTTAGATGGTGATTTTTCAAAAGCAGACCAAATGTGGCTGAACCACACCGTACTTGAGATGATGGGATTTGATTTCAACCGTGGCGGGCTGTATGTCTCAAACCTAGCGCCCATGACAGGCGGAAACCCAGAAGACGTACGTATCTTAGTGCGTTGCGGGGACAGCAACAACTTCCTCGATTCATTGGAAGACACCTTGTATCAAGGCGCACGTGGGTTGTATTACCAAAACCTACCAAATGATTGGATTTCACAGCCCGTTGGCCAAGATCAAGGCGCAATTATGTTGAACGCCGTTAGTCAATTGTATGAAACAATCATTGGACGTACACCGCAATTCTTTGATTTTATCTCCGTACGTGCCGAAGGCGTGTTTAGACAATTTAAAAACAAATCGTTCGAACCTGAAAATCTATATAAACTTAAAAAGGTCATTCACCAAACTACATCACGTAATGATGCAGATGAGTTAAGCAAGATTTTCCATGATATCTTACGCTATCGTATTGAGCGTGATTTGATTAACGGTAAACTAGAAGTCAAAGACATTCCCGCTAGATGGAATCAAGAAAGCAAAGACCTACTAGGATTAGAGCCAAAAGACCTCAAATCTGGCGCACTACAAAATCCCGATTGGTTCACAGGGCGTTTTGGTTTCATCCCAACAAACACCTTGTCTCATGTGATTGCGGCGCAACTGCATGAAACATTATATGACAATATTCCAGACTTGCCTGACCAAGTGCAAAAAGGAAACTTAGGCGTTGTTGGCGATTGGATTAAGAAAAACATCCACCAAAAAGGCCGTATCCAAGGCACTTTTAGCGCCCTCAAGGAAATCACAGGGAAAGACCTGAACGCAGACGCGTTACTGAAACACCTTGAAAGACGTTATTTAAGTGATAAACGGTAAGTGATTGATAATTGGTTCAACTTTCGGTACACTATGCCTCAATAAAGACGAGACATACTTATCAAAAAGGATACCAAAATGAAAAAATTATTAAGCTTACTTCTTGTTGCAGGATCTGCAGCGTCATTAACAGCGTGTGGCGGTGTGCCAACCTGTAAAGATGAATTGAACGAATGTGACCGCGGCGGAGCGTACACAGAAGAGCGTACAACCCAAGCAGGTCGTTATAAAACTGTATTGAACACACAACCAGCGCCTGCACCTGAGCCAGTTAAAGTTGTAACACAGCCAGCACCAGTTGTTGTCAAACCAGCGCCTGTTGTTGACACACAAATCATGCGTAGCGCAGAGCCAGAGTTTAAACAAATCTCTAAATAATCTCTCTTACGTTATTTCGAACGAATGTGAGAAATCTAAGAATTGAATAAGCGGGTGGCAAATGCTCCCCGCTTTTTTTATGTCCACAATATCTCCCACATTGGTCATTACTCTCTTTATGCGGGTAACCCATTATGCGCTTCATTTATACAGGGGTTTGGCTTTAAACATATGCACGCGACTTGACCGATATAACGCACTAATTTGACTTGTTAAGCGTAAGCAGGGTATTGAGCGTTTTGAACAATACTCCGTCACGTTTTTTGTTGTCTGCCTTGATACTCTTTTTTTGCATTTTTAAGCCACTTAGTTAAAATTTCTGATTTGATGTATAAATCTTCATATGGTGTACCATTACACTTACACCATGCTTTGTTATTGTTTTGAAAAACCCTTTTCCCTTTTGTATTTGTTTCTAATAAACCTGACAAAATTATATTAATATTTTTTTGTCCAAATCTATCTGTTAGGTCTTCTTGAGATATAGAAACAAAAGGATTAATTATTTTTTTGTCTTGCAAATTGGGAACTCTGCCTAATATATTTATTTCTTGTTGTGATGCTCCATTTATAATGGCATCTGCAAGATTTAAAATTTCTACGTCACTATTAAGAAAATCCCATCCTTTTTTTTGTGCCATTTTAGCTATTTCTAAAACAGAAACTTTTTCTTTTGCTTTATAATTTTATTTACATATATCAATAAATTTAATCAAATAGTACGCAAAACATAATCCAGCCGCTAAAAGAATATAAATCCAGGCTATTTTTTCATAAACAGCCATTTCTTGATTTAAAACTTCTAGCACGCCCCATATAGGAAGAGTATTTACACCAAACATGACGCAAATTTTCCAAAGGTCTGGTATATGATTAAGTATTTTCCACATTCCCCATTAATAAAGAGATTCCCCACTTAAGTCTATTTTTACGCAGTAAAATGGACGATAATGAATAAAATCCTAAATAATGCTTGACTTTTGTGGAATATTATCCTATAACTTTAACTGACTGGTCGGCAAGATGGCTTGGTCATTGATCGCAGGGCGATGGGACGAACCTTTCCCATTGTTAAATTCCCACCCCGCGCTAGATGGTTGTCTTGCAAAAAAAGGAGAGTTGCTCGTAGAGGCGCGCCTTTATTTTATTCCGCTCAAGCGCATAAATGCGTTACGCGGGTTCTCGGTAACGAGAAAAATACATCACCAAAATAAGTGGTGATATAGATAGCCTCCTCCCGCTCGCGGGCATGAAGGCTTTTAAAACGCAAGTAAGCAATCCCGCCGAATGCCCCATACCCCAAAAAATCATACGCAAAACACGTACACCAGACATTTCAAGATGGACTGGCTACAGTGATTTATTCTCTTTCTGAAAACCAGATATTTAGTGCCTTCCATAACGGCAAACCGCGTTCAAAGAAATCCTTTTGATATTCTTTATCAAACCAATTTTGACGGTAAACTTGATATTCTTCTTGCGTATATAGTTTGGTAATTGGAAAACAGCTTGTACCATTTTCCCAAGACCCTATGTTCAAGCTATATTTTGCTAAAGAAGGTTGAAAGCTAGTATCCAGAATGCGCCATTCATCATTAAGATAAATTTCCACATAAAAATGCGTTGTCATTAAATTCTCTGGAATAAGATCAATAACATTTTTACCGAAAATATTTTCGTCCCAATAACTTTCCCCACAACGCCCACGTACAGCATAACCCATCTCCCCTATACGTTGAAGAAGTTCAATACCTTTGAAATAACAATTATTACTTGGCTCACCAGATACCAAAGACACATTAAACGGCCGTGCCTGTATTTCTTCGAAAACCGCTATCGCTTCACTATGATCCATTTTAATTCCTCAACGGTTTACCTGTCGTCAACATATGTTCAATACGGGCTTGCGAATCTTTATGACGCACCAGTTTCATGAATTCTTCGCGCTCCAATTTATACATATGATCTTCATGGATAGGCGTTGTCCAGTCGGCTTTTTCACCGCCCGTAATCACTTGCGCCACGGCGCTTGAAACCACCACATCATGCGGCGTCGCTTTACCAGACTTCACCAAATCCGCCACTGCCATATCTAAAGCAAACTTACCCGTAGGCCCCGGCAAGCGAATATCCTCAACAGGGGCAGGCGCTTCGTAGCCCTCAACCAATTCAAGCGCTTTTTTCTTCGCATCAAACAACAAGCGGTCTCGGTTCATAGTGATACCATCGTTTTCACGCAAATAATGTACTTCTTTTGCCTCTTGCGCAGATTTGGCAATCTTGGCCAATGCAATTGTCTCAAACGCTCGACGCACGGCGCCCATTGGCGTCTCGTTCGGGCTGAACCAAATTTTCTTCTCGCCCGTTACACCCTCAACATCTTTGGCATACTTGGCGCGCTCATCATCCTTGTAGCGTTGCACCATTGTCGCACAACCACCCCAACCAGGGATGATCCCAACGCCCACTTCAACCAAGCCCGTGTACGTTTCTGCATGTGCCTGTACGTGATCAGAATGAAGTAGAATTTCACACCCACCACCAAGCGCCATACCAGACGGCGCCGACACCACAGGGAATGATGAATATTTCAACGCTTTATATACTTTTTGTCCACCCGAAACGAGGCTTTCAATTTGTGGCCACATGGCGATATTCATCGCGAAAATCGCCAAGCCTAAGTTCGCGCCCGCAGAGAAATGTGAGCCTTCATTATAAATAACCATGGCTTTATAATCGTCAGATTTTTCAATCATCTTAATGGCTTGGTGGTACGCATTAAACACTTCTTCATCAAGTGCATTCATTTTACCCGTAAATTCAACACATAAAACGCCATCACCCACATCCCAAACGGACGCACTGGCTGTTTTAATGACAGGTTTAGACCCTAATTTAATATCCCGTAAAAGAAGTACACCCTCTGGGCGTTTCACATCATGATATTGGCCATCCACACCGAATGTTTGAAGCTTACCCTCATCAACCTTATAGAACGTACCCTCACCCACCGCATCCAATAAGGGCGGCACATCCATGTTATGTGCGCGAAGCTTATCAGCGAACCATTTAGGCCCTAATTGATCCATCATTTCAAACGGTCCACGTTTCCAATTTGTCCCAAGGCGCATTGCCTCATCCACGCTTGCGATATCATCGGCAATTTGTGGCACTAAGGAGGCCGCGTACGCCAAAGTTTGGCTCAACACTTTCCATGCGTACATCCCGCCTTGATCATCGCATTCAACAACGGCGCGCAAACCTTTTTTACCTGCGCTCACTGACGCTAATTTTTGTTTATTTGATTTACGATATTGGCTTTCTTCAAATTTGTCAGAGTTTAATTCCAGCGTTTGCTTTTCTTTCGATCCCTTCGGCGCATCAGGATTTAGACGATAAAATCCACCTTTACCTTTACGACCCGTATAACCCGCCTCGATCATTTGTGAGACAAACGGGTAATCTTTATAAATCTCTCTGTACGTATCATCTTTAGGAAGTGTTGATAGCATTGAATTTGCCAAATATGGCATCAGATCAACCCCGACCAAATCAATCAAGCCAAAGACGGCTGTTTTCGGTACACCAATCGGTTTACCCATGACCGCATCGGCGACCTCTAAAGGAACATTACCTTCCACCGCTACGTTCAGCGCCGTTTGCATCCAAAACACCAATAAGCGATTAACGATGAACCCAGGGGTATCTTTACAATGCACCACGCCCTTACCCAGACGTACATCACAGAAATCTGTAATGGTTTTTAGCGCGTCTTTATCCGTTTTGTCACTGCTAACAATTTCTAACAGGCGCATATAGCGTGGAGGATTAAAGAAATGCGTAATCATAAAGTCATTTACAAACTCCGCCGGTTGCCCTTCCGCCAATTTGGCCAGTGGAATAGTGGACGTATTAGATGTCACAATCGAATCTTTTTTGCGATGTTTTTGGATTTTAGCGTACGTGGCGTGTTTAATGGCTAAATCTTCCAAGACCACCTCAACAATCCAATCACAATCGGAAATCTTATCCATATCATCTTCCAAATTACCAACCTCAATCAGCTTGGCATTGCGCTTGGACATGAAGGGCGCAGGGTCAGTTTTAAGCATTTTCGCAATCGCACCCTTGGCAATAACGTTCCTGTCACTCGCATCTTTCGGCACAATATCGAGCAACACAACAGGGACACCCGCATTCGCGATCTGCGCCGCAATCCCGCTGCCCATTAAACCTGCTCCAATAACCGCTACTTTTTTAATCGTCATTTTCAATCCTGCTTTTTATAAATATTATTTAACCAGTAAGTCTTCGCCAGAGGCAAAGATAATGTTGATAGAAGATATCCGCCTGTTGGCACGAATGCGCCTAATAAGGCGTTATTTAAACCAACATAACGCATATAAAACGCCGCAATAATATAAGTCATTATTGCAATACACGTACGGCGCACCCAAGATGTCTCCCATGCTTTGTCCGCCTCTACGCGGGCATTGCGCTGCTGGATATCAGAGAGGGCGTTTTGGCTCACTTACACTGACTCCAAGATAATCGCTGTGCCTTGGCCGCCGCCGATACACATGGTGGCTAGGCCGATTTTTTTGCCTTCGCGTTGCATCAAACTGGCGAGCTTGCCTGTGATACGTGCGCCTGATGCACCCAATGGATGCCCCATGGCGATGGCACCGCCGTCTAAGTTCACCTTCGCGATATCCAATTTTAAGTCATGGAGGACAGAGAGGCTTTGCGCTGAAAAGGCTTCGTTTAATTCCGCGATTTCGATATCGTCAATCGTCAAACCTGCGCGCTCCAACGCTTTGTTCGTTGCTGGAACGGGGCCTATGCCCATAATGTCTGCTGCGCACCCTGCAACCCCAACAGATTTAATGCGCGCCATAATCGGCAGGCCATGTTTCTTGGCGTACGCTTCTGACGCGACCAAGACAGCAGATGCGCCATCCGTCAGGGGTGATGCCGTCCCTGCGGTCACTGTGCCGTTTTTATCGAACGCTAAGTTTAATCCTGCTAAGGCTTCTTTGGTTGTGCCTTCACGGATACAGCCATCCTCGCTCACGCCGTTGACCTCAACGATTTCATCTTTAAATTTACCAGCTTTTTGTGCCTCAGATGCTTTGGTTTGAGACGCCACCGCGAACTCTTCTTGATCATCACGCGAAATATTATATTTCTTGGCTAAATTCTCAGCCGTTTCGCCCATACCAATATACGCCGCGGCGCACGTATCCATCATGGCCGGGTTTGGCATGGGGTTAAAGCCCCCCATTGGAATGCGTGACATACTCTCAACGCCTGCACAGACAAACAAATCGCCCGCGCCCATTTGGATATAACCTGCTGCCATTTGAATCGTTGTCATGGACGAGCCACAAAAGCGGTTCACGGTGGCGCCCGCGACACTATCAGGCAAGCCCGCCAGTTGTGCGACAATCTTACCCAAGTTAAAGCCTTGCTCGGCCTCAGGGAATGCACAGCCCATGAGCAAATCTTCGATATCGTTTGCATCCGCACCCGTTTCTGCCACCAAGGCTTTAATGACTTGCGCCGCCATATCATCGGGACGCGTCTTTGCCAACGCCCCCTTCATAGCAAATGTGAATGGGGAGCGTTTGTAACCGCATATGACGACTGGTGTTTGCATTAATATCTCCGATAAAAGTTATTTGAATAAATGAAAATTCTGATAAATATTTTATAGGATAATTCTTTATAAATCTATAACGCCGTTGAGGTGATTACAAACCCTTAGACATAAAAAATATTTATTGCATTATAGTTTTGACAGTCCCTTAAAAATAAGGCACGAATGGGCTATTATAATTTTTGAGCATATTTAAAGGATAAGATAATCATGTCAAAAGGATTAAAACGCATTTGTATGAACTGTAGCGCGCGGTTTTACGATTTAGATAAGACGCCTGTTATTTGCCCTTCGTGTGACACAGAATTCACAGGGGAAATAAAAGTAAAATCACGTCGTGGTCGCGCCGCCGCCGAAGAGGTTATCCCTGTTAAGGAAGCCAAAGTGGCTAAACCTGCGGCAGAAGACGACGAAGATGATATCGAAGACATCGATGCCGATGATGATATCGTTAGCCTAGACGATGTTGATGATGACGTTGATGACGATGACGATGATGAAGACACAACATTAACAATTGATGCCGATCCTGATGATTTGGACGATGTTGATGACGATGAAGACGATCTTGATGACATCGAAGATGACGAAGAAGACGATAAGTAATCTTATCGCGCTTTAGTCATTAATCACATTATTCAAAAGAGTGTTTCTGTCTATTTTAGATCGAAACGCTCTTTTTTCATTTTGGTCATACAAGCTATGTTGACTGGGATGGATTTTATAGAGCCTAAGCACGCGGCTGGTCTCTGGCACCTGCCCTTTTTCAATTTGCTTAATAATAAATAATGCCGCCATAAAGCTACGATGGGCGGAGCGCTCGGTTACTTTTAACCCCCGTGCATTCACTTTGATATTCGACATAAAGGACGCAGAATTTTTACGCGCCTTAAACGGCAAGCAAAAATCAAACGATAATACTGCAAAATCTGTACTCGCATGGTCAACGCCATAGCGCCAGCCTTTAATTTGAAGCGTGAACGTCTTTTCACCTTTATGGAGAGGATTGCTTGAGGCAACAATAGAGTAGCTCAACCCCCGTATAGAGGAAGAGATTGGATCTGTTTCAACGGCTTTGCCGTGATGAGAGTGTGTATGCCCTAACTGCCCTATATCTATTGGTGATTTAGAGGAGTCAGGAAGATTTTTTCCTGACATAATAGTAATACCTGTTCAACTTTTTTATTTTTTGATTAAGGTAATTAAAGTACAAAACGAGCCTAAAATCAAGAATAATCTTATTCTTATAAATAAAGGCGGTTTTTAACTACCCCATAAAAAGCTTAACGTTGCTCAATCAACGCGCTTAAATCACTGGGTGTTTTAATGTGTAAATCCCGTTGCGGGAAGGGAATTTCGATATTATGTTCTTTAAATTTATGCCAAATAGAAAATAATATCTCACTTTTAATATTACGAAATCCTTGGTTAATATCATCTACCCAAAAATACGCGATAAAATCTACCGAATTATCACCAAAGTTATCAAGGAAACAAGTTGGTTCTGGGGCTGTCACACAACGCGGATGCGCATTTGCCGCTTCCAATATCAGCGCACGGGCTTTCTCTATATCTGATCCATAAGATACACCAAGGGTAATTGTCACACGCGCGGATGGATTATTCAGCGTCCAGTTAATAACTTGTTTCACAATAAATTCTTCATTGGGCACCAACACCTCTTTACCATCAATTGTTTCAATCAATGTCGCCCGTGAAGAGGAATGACGAACGTACCCCGTAATACCGCCCTCTAATTCAATCAAATCGCCTGGCTTTAAAGACCGCTCAAACAATAAAATCATACCGCTTATGAAATTTGCCGCAATTTTTTGCAAACCAAATCCAATACCAATACCCAACGCACCGCTTAGGACTGTGAGGCTGGTGAGATCAATCCCTAAAATATTCAAGGTAATTAAAAACGCTAAAATATAGATAATTATTTGCAGTATTTTCTGCAGTAAAGCACGACTGCCGACATCCACTTTTTTCAAAGCGGCAATACGATTATTGACCGTTTCAAGAATAATAGACGTCACCCAACCGATAATAATGACAAATAAAACAGACTTCAGCGCGTTATAAGCACTCAGTTTAAAATCACCAAAAATAAAAGTAAAACGCTCTGTATCGAGATATTTTTGCGCGACATCAAAATGACCATGTGCCCAAAGCCATGCCAGTCCAATGAGTGCTGCTAATACCAGCCATTTCGCATAGGCTGCTTTGGGTAGTAACATTGCTGTCCAAATTTTATTCATCGCGATAAGCCTTTTTAGAATTTAATATGCTGCACTAAACATAGCATAATATTATCTTCCTTAAAAAGATTAGACTATTTCACTTTTATGGCCTTGGAAATTATACCATTAGTCATGTCAAGGTAAGCGTTGCTCACTAAAATAGACCTGCAAAGGGGTATACAGGTCTATTTTAGTGAGCGCCGTTTATCGGTCTATATTTTGTGATATTGCAATTATGCAACTTCTTCATAACGGATTTTTTGCGATAAACCCAATTGAACGCGATAGGCTTCATCAAGCTGTGTAGCCCTGATTATCAATGCATGAAAGCGCTTTAGGTTAATACGAATTTTTGCTTTTTCTGCATATGCCTCATCGTACAATTCTTTTACATCAATAAACGATATTTCATTTTTATTATCATTTTTTGGTTCTTTGATTGCTGTTGCCCACATCGCTTTAATCTCCTTGATTTTCGTTATCATAGCCTTCGATATTAAGATTTATATAGACAAAGTGTTAACAAAAGGTTAATTACTATAAAAATAACAAAAATAATGTAAATAGTACATTTATTTAAATTTATGGTTTTAAAATGATTACAACACGTCAAATAGATGCAGGTCTCGCATTACTAGAGTTAAATCGTAGTGACTTAGCAACCTCTTTAGCGATGAATAAAAGCACGTTAAACGCCTATTTCACGGGTCAAACATCAATTCCATCCAGTCGCTTAGCACAAGTACAAAAATGGTTGGAAAATGCTGGTATTGTTTTTATTGAAGATGAAGGTGTGAAGCTGAACAAAGCAGAAATTGTTAAATATGCTGGTGAGCAAGGTTTTGTTTCTTTTATGACCGATGTACTTGAAACGGTGAAGCGATGTAATTCAGATGTATGTATTTCAAATGTAGATGAAACTGATTTTGAAAATAATTTACCTAAAGAATTTGCAGAGCATTATCGCCAAGAACTTTCAAAAATTAAGGATTTTACATCAAAAATTTTGGTCAAAGAGGGCGATGATTTTTTAACCGCGGATTCTATTGCGCAATATAGGGGTGTGCCTGCTGATATTTTTTCGGAAGATGCCACCTTTTATGCGTATGGTGATAAACTTGCGCTCCTGACGTTTCATGATGACAGCGTTCAAATCTTATCGCTTCATAATAAACCTTTCGCTGATAGTTTTCGCGTCATGTTTAACGCCGTCTGGTCTAACCATGAGGTTATCAAATGAAGTTTGCCCTGCTTGAAGATAAAAAACCCTTTGAACAAACTTATCTTTTGTCGGAGGCAGATAGATGGGTCTTTCTACAAGAAGCTATCGACTTGTTTACACATAAGCGTCAAGGTCACCTTATTCACCGTTGTTATTTAACACAAGATGCTTTGCGTTATGGCGGTCTTTTCAGCTCACGCAAAGAAAGCTATATGAAGGCAGGGGAAATCTGTGTAATCAAAAATTCTGGAGGTCTCATTAGTGATTTAGCTTCACATTCCGACGGTGTTATAGGTATTGAGAATGGCCCAGGTATGCGCTCTGCTATGATTGATAAATCAATACCCTTCTTCTCGCAAATCGAGGGACTGCACACATGGGTTGGTCGGGATATATCACCTGTATCAATTGATATTATGAATGACGTTATGCGGGATGCCTTACCAAACGTTCGTATTATATCTGATATGTCAGATTTTCAGACATCTGCTTACCCTACAACGATGGGGCTTGGCCGTAAGGCGCTGGTTGAGTTTGGTATGACCACCGGTAACATGGAAGGATTTCCACAAGATGGGTTTCCTTATCATGTTATCAAAGCCGATTTACAAGCGCATCGCGCAAGATTGAGTGAAGGTGATATCTACGCCTTTACTTTTGATTGCAATCAAAACGGCAATGAGGTTGAACGCGCCTATAATAGCGAATACACCACGCTGTGGGGTCGTGAATTATTACGCTCTATGCAATCGGAATTACCTATTATGGGTGATTTCGATCCTGATAGTTACGTCTTTAAAAGTGAGTGGGTCGCTTCAAGTCACGGCGGTTTCAATTATATGATTGCAACGCGCAGGATGAAATTTCAAATCGCAAATGTTGTCGTGACTATCGAAAAAGGGGAAGGATGGGGTATTACCAATTCATTTAAATTGCCTATTGATATGCTTCAACCTCTTGCCGATGAGACGGGTTATAAACTTACGATTCATCATAGTAAAGATAAACGCATTGCATTCCCTGCATTCATCGCGTGTTAAAAATTTTGCAACACATTCAAGGCTGAATAGGCTAAGCCCCCCTAACGAAATCACTCCACCGTAACGGATTTTGCTAAATTTCTAGGTTGATCTACGTCTGTGCCTTTGGCGACAGCGACATGGTAGGAAAGAAGTTGCATTGGGAT